>JBDTQB010000008.1:0-36811 GCA_039932395.1 Vicinamibacteria bacterium
CTTCACCGCGTTTTGGGGAGGCTTCGCGTGCCTGATCGCGCTGCAGGCGCGAAAACTGGGCTCGGCCATTGAAGTCGTGAACATGTTCGGCTCGTACTTCTACGGCTCGATCCTGGGCGTCTTCATGCTGGCCGTGCTGACGAAGCGCGCCAACGGCACAGGGGCTTCCATCGGTCTCTTCACCGGCATGGGAGTCGTGGGTCTGGTCGCCGCGTTCACCAAGGTTCACTTCCTCTGGTGGAACCTGGTGGGCGCGGTCACGGTGTTCGTCGTCGGGTACACCTTGAGCATGGTCTTCCCGCTCAAACCAAAACAGGAAGCGGCTTGATGGCCAAATCGGGATCTCGAATCCTTCGTGAGATGGGCAGCCCCGCGTTGCAAGACGCGACGGGCGCTTCGGCCTTTGACTCGTTCTATCTGAAGGATCGCTACGGATCGCCCGCGATGCGAGCCATCTGGTCCGACAAGGCGATGGTCCAGGCGTGGCTTGATTGCGAAGCGGCGCTCGCGATGGCGGAAGCGGATGTCGGCATCGTTCCGAAGTCAGCGGCCCGCGTGATCGCCAAGGCAGCGCGAGTTGAAGACATCGATCTTCCGGCCATGCGCGCGGAGTTCGATCAGACATGGAATCCCGTTCTTCCCCTGGTCAACGCCCTGCGCACGATCCTTCCCCCAAACGCCGCTCAGTGGGTTCACTGGGGCGCTACGTCCAAGAACATCATGGACACGGGTTCCGCCCTCCAGATCAAAGCGACGTACGCTGTGGTCTACGCGGGACTCGATCGCATCGAACGCGCGCTGGTCGTCCTCGCCGCGAAGCATCGCGACACGCTGATCGCCGCGCGCACGCACGGACAGCAGGCGATTCCCGTCACGCTCGGCTACAAGGTCGCGGTCTGGATCGACGAAGTACGGCGCCAGCGGGAACGCCTGAAGGAAAGCGAGAAGCGCGTTCTCGTCTGTGAATTCGGCGGCGCGGTGGGGACCATGGCCGCCACTGGAAAAATCGGCCTGAAGATTCAGGAGCGCTTCGCCAAGCGCCTCGGTCTGAGCTTCCCGCTGATTCCCACGAAGACCGCCGGGGACCGCTTCGCCGAATTCTTCCTGATCCTCTCTTCCATCTCGGGCACATTCTCGAAGATCGCGGCCGCGGTCTACAACCATCAGCAGACCGACATCGACGAGCTGTCGGAGTTCAGCGTCGGCAAGGTCGGTTCGTCCGCGATGCCACACAAGCTGAACCCCGTCGCATCGGGCTCAGTGGTGATGCTCTTCCGTTTGATCAAGGCGCGCGCCACCGCCGTCCTCGACTACGTGCACTGCGAATGGGAAGACGATCACCGTCAGGGCGAGACTCTTTGGTCCTTCGGTCCGGAGATTTCGCTCTTATTTGGAGCACAGTTGGAAATGCTTGGGCGCATCCTGGAGACCCTGATCGTCAAACCCGAGAACATGCTGCGCAATCTCGACCGCACGGGCGGAACCGTTTTGTCCGAGGCGGTGATGATGGCGCTTGCCAAGAAGATGGGTCGGGACACCGCGCACGCTCATGTGCTCGCGCTCTCCCGTCTGGCGCGCGCAGAGAACACGACGTTCCAGCAGGTGGCGACCGCCGACCCGACTATCAAGAATCTGGTCTCCGCGAAAGATCTGGCCAAGGCCCTCGACTATCGCAGCGGCGTCGGCCTGTCGACATTCTTCGTCGACGCCATCCTCAAGACTGCCGCACCTCGAAAGCGGGCATGATCCCATGAATGAATCTCTCCAGCCGGCCCCGAAGCTCGATGGGCCGACGTTCGGACCGTCGTACTTCTCGACCTTCGGCGTCGATGAAAAGCTGATCCGCGAGGCGCTGTCCTCCGCGCTGTCGCAGGGCGGCGAATACGCGGACCTCTTCTTCCAGCACCGGGTCGCCCACAACTTCATCCTCGAAGACGGCTCAGTCAACCGCGCCTTCAAGGGCACGGAACTCGGCGTCGGGGTCCGCGTGGTCAAAGGGGATCAGACGGGCTACGCCTTCACGGAAGATCTGAGTCTTGAAAGCATCCGCGAGGCCGCGCGCACGGCGGCCACCATCGCCGAAGGCTCACAGCGCGAGACTCCGCAGCGCTTCCACGTCACTCAGGGGTTGCCGTCGCGCTATGCCACGCAGCGCCGCTGGGACGATGTCCGCCCGGAAGAAAAGCTTCCTCTTCTGACCGGTCTCAACGATCGGACGTTCTCGATGAACGACGCCATCCGCAAGGTCAACATCACCTTCGGCGATGAAATGTCGGCCATCCTCATCGCCGATTCGACCGGTCGCATCGTCGAAGACATGCAGCCGATGACGCTGCTGTATCTGAGCTGCGTCGCCGAGAAGAACGGCGAACGTGAGCAGAACACCTACGGCGTGGCCGCGCGCAAGGACATGTCCTTCTACTCGAAGGATCGTCTCGATCTGATGGTGAAGGAAGCGGTCGATCGCACCATGATTCTGTTTGACGCGGTCCAGGCACCGGCGGGCGAGATGCCGGTGGTTCTGGGCGCCGGTGCTTCCGGCATCCTTCTCCACGAAGCGATCGGCCACGGCATGGAAGCTGACTTCAATCGCAAGGGCACGTCGATCTACGCGGACAAGATCGGCAAGAAGATCGCGAACCCCTTCGTGAACGTGGTGGACGAAGGCACCGAAGAAGGTGCGCGCGGTTCGATCAACATCGACGACGAAGGCAACGCGGTCGGTCGCACCAACCTCGTGGAAGACGGCGTGCTCACCACCTATCTGCACGACACGATCTCGGCCAAGCACTACGGCGTGAAGCCCACGGGAAACGGCCGCCGCGAGAGTTATCAGTATCCGCCGATGCCGCGCATGCGCTCGACCTACATGCTGCCCGGGCCGCACAAGAAAGAAGAGATCATCGCCTCGGTGAAGAAGGGTCTGTACTGCACCAACTTCACCAATGGCCAGGTTCAGATCGGCGCGGGGGACTTCACCTTCTATGTGAAGAACGGCTACCTGATCGAGGACGGCAAACTGACCCGCCCGATTAAGGACGTCAACATTATCGGCAACGGTCCGAAGGTCCTCGAGCAGATCGACATGGTCGCGGATGACCTGACCATCGACCAGGGAGGCTGGACCTGCGGCAAGGACGGCCAGAGCGTGCCGGTCTCGCAAGGCATTCCCACGGTTCGCGTCGCATCGATCACGGTCGGCGGTCGCGCCGACAAGGGGTAGTGCACAACTCATGACCTCTCAGGAAACCGTCAACGAAGAATTCCGCGCGATCGCGCGCGACGCCGTCAAATCAGCGCAGATGTCGGGCGCTCAGGAAGTGGCCGCGCGCATCGCCCGGGTGCGCGAAGTCTCGGTGCAGTGGCGCGACGGCCAGATCGAACAGGTCACCGAGTCGACCACTCGTGGTCTGGCCCTCAGTCTGTATGTCGACGGCCGCTTCGCCTCCGTCAGTACCAGTGATCTCCGATCCGAGGCCATTCCGCCGTTCATCGCCGATGCGGTGGCGATGACGCGCACCCTCTCCGAAGATCCACTCCGCACGCTCCCGGATCCCAAGCTCTACGCCGATCGACCCACCGTCGACCTTCAGTTCGCGGATGCCGACTACGGTTCTCTGACCGCACAGAAGCGACGGGATCTCGCCCGGGCCATTGAAGACGCGGCGCGCGCAGGCAAGGGCGCCGACCAGATCCTCTCGGTCACGACGTCGGTCAGCGACTCACGCTCCGAGATGTTCCGCGTGACCTCGAACGGTTTCGAAGGTGAACGCATCGACACGTCGTTTTGGCTCTCCGGCAGCGTCACCGTTCAGGACAGCGATGGACGACGCCCCGAAGACGGCGACTTCTCGGGCGGACGCTTCGTCAAGGATCTGGGTGATCCAGCACTCGTCGGACGGGCCTCCGCCGAACGCGCGCTCGCCCGGCTCGGATCGACCAAGGCTCAAACCAAGGTCATGACCATGGTCCTCGATAACCGGTCGGCGGGCCGTATGGTCGGAGCGCTCCTCGCACCGCTTTCCGCTTCGTCGATTCAGCAGCGCCGCTCCTTCCTCGAGGGCCGCGGCGGCGAGACGATCGGCAGCGACCTGCTCCACATGACCGACGACCCCCTCATTCCGAAGGCGTTTGGATCGCGCCTTTTCGATGGCGAAGGCATTTCTTCGCGCACCATGCCGGTGTTTGAGAACGGCGTCCTCAAGAACTTCTACGTGGACACCTACTACGGCAAGAAGCTGAAGATGGCGCCGACCACGGCCGGCACTTCGAACCTGTCCTGGAGGCTTGGACCGAAAACGCAGGCGCAACTGGTCACCGATGCGGGGGAAGGTGTCTTGGTCACCGGATTCCTCGGCGGAAACTCAAACGGCACCACCGGCGACTATTCCCTCGGCATTCAGGGCTTCATGATTCGCGACGGAGGCCTGGCCGAGCCGGTGGCCGAGATGAACATCTCGGGCAATCAGCTCGATCTGTGGAAGCGCCTCGTCGGAATCGGCAACGATCCTTATGAGTATTCGCCTCTGCGCACTCCCACGCTGGTTTTCGAAGGGGTTTCGTTCGCCGGCGTTTAGAAAGGCCGGCTGACGGACCCGCCGTTTGCCTCTCTCCGTCTCGCCAGGGGCAAGAGGCCTGCCGTCTTTGTCGGACATTGCCCGCGCTTAAGTGCGGGCTCTTTATTTGAGCCGAAGTCGTGACTCAGCGGGGGCGTGGCTGTAGCAGCATCAGCACGTGTCCAGCCACCATGGTCCCTACAATGATCCCAGCCTGCTCGAAACTTCGCGCGGTCAGCATGTAGACGCAGAAGATCAACGCGAGCACGGAGATCGGCCCCGCGAAGGGCACCTGAAACTGGGCCGGTCCGCGATCGCGGCGAAACACCCAGACGCACACGCACACCATCGCCCAGACGAGCAGGCGAACGATCGCCGACAACACGGCGTTTCCTTCGAACGTGCCCACGATGGCGAGCGTGCTCGCGATGATCGAGTAGACAATGATCGACACATACGGAGTCAGGAACTTCGGGTGTACCAGGGCCAGCACCTTCGGCAGCTCACCGCGCTCGGCGATGGAATAGAGCAGACGTGGAGCCTGAAGACCGTTGCCGGTCAGATACCCCCAGACGGAAATCATCACCGCGATCGACGCGAAGAGCGCACCACCAGGTCCCCAGATGACGGAGAACGCGGCGGCGATCGGAGCCTTCTCCGCGCTGACATGCGGGACCAGTCCAATCGTCACGTACTGGACCGAGATGTACACCGTAGCGATGACCGCGAGCGACACGAGCAGCGCGAAGCCCGTGTCTTTGCGGGCTTCTTTCGCTTCGCCCGCCGACATCAGGGGCGACTCGAATCCGCCGAAGGCAAAGATCAGAAACAGAATCGCCTCGGTCCACTTCGGTTCCGCGACGGCCTGGGTCTGAATTACCTCTCCAGAGACCAGGGGCAGGCCAAAGATGACAAGCAAGGCGAGGGGCAGCAGTTTGCCGATCGTGAAGATGTCGATAGCCCACGACGCTTCCTTCACGCCGATCAGATTGATGACCGTGATGATGGCCATCACCACGATGATCACCAGCGCGCGCGCCTGGCCGCCGCCGGCCTCAGGGTAGATCTGCGCGAATCCGATGGCGAAGATATTGAGGTTTGCGGCTACCGCGAGCAGGCGCGTCCAAAGCGTCAGCCAGCCAGCCTGAAAGCCCACATGCCGTCCGAACGCTTCGCGTCCATAGAGATAGGGACCGCCGCTTTCATCAAAGCGGCTCGCGACTTCCGCGAAGCACAGCACGATGGTGAGCACGCAAAGGGCGGCTATGAGATGAGCGAGCGGGCTCTGCACGCCGGTCATGGCTGCGATCTGCGAAGGCATGCCGAAGATGGCGCTCCCGATGACGCCGTTGATGATGGCGAGGGTCAGATCGGCGCGCGAAATGGCGCGTACGGGACGCGGGGCGGTCATTTCAGGATGTTAGCCAAAGAGCACGCGGTTCCGGCCGAATTCCAGGCAACGCGTCTAAACTTGCGGCACTCTCGGAGACTTCTATGCGACTTCTTTCATCTTTAGGCTTGGCCTGCGTTCTTATCGTCGGGTCGATGCCCAACGCGGCATTGGCTCAGGATGCAACGTCATCCGTGGCGACGCTCCATCTTGCGGACGGATCCACGGCGGCGCTCGTCGAGTGGAAGCTCTCGTACGAGTTCATCGCCTGGAAGCAAAAGGAACCCGTCAGCTCCGCGAAAGCTCAGCGCATCGATATCCCCATGCTCGTGCTGGGCAAGAAAACCTACCCCGTCCAGGGAGACTCTCTTTCCCTCAAGCACCTCGAAGCCAACGAGACCGCCCGCGTCATCTCCATGAATCTCAAAAAGGCTGGCGACTTGAAAGTGGAGCAACCTGCGCGCGAAATCCTCGCCCCTGATCTCGACAAGAAAATGATCTACCAGCCGCGAAGTCTCGACATCTCCGGCAAGTCTCTTTCCGGAATGGACCGCGCTTTCTGCATTGTCTCCTTCTCGCCGCTGCTCGAATGCGGTCTCACCAAAACCAGCCGCATCGTCAAGATCGACTTCAACTGAGGCGATTTTGGGTTCCCCTGATCACGCCCAGGCGCCTTGCCCAAAATGCGGCCACGCGATCACGATCGCGGAGTTCGACGTGGATCGTGGCGAGATCTTCGCCTGCCCCGCATGCGGTCTCGAGCTTGAGGTTGTGGGCTTTGAGCCCCTGCGACTCGTGGTCGCCGAGCCGGCCGAAGAAGACGCCTGACGATCTGGCGTGAGCGGGGTTATGATCGCGGCTGCTTTTCCCAAAGAAAGTCGTCTCCGTTGAGGGCCACGTCTGGCTTCGGCTTTCGATACTCCCATAAGGAGGCATGATGTTTGGTCTCGGTGCTCCAGAACTCGTTCTCATTCTCGTCATTCTCGTTTTCATTTTCGGCACAAGTCGGATCGCTGACTTGGGCAAAGGTATGGGCGAAGGCATCCGCAACTTCAAAAAGGCCGTGAAGGATGACGAAAACAATCCTCGCGGTCCCGGTTCAAGTGAGGAGAAAAAGTAAAATGCGATTGAATCAGAAACTGGCGCTCATGGCGGCCCTCATAATTTCCGGGGCGGCTTGTCACAAAGACACGCCGATCAAGACGACCTTCACCCCGACGCCGACGCCAGTGGTGGTTCCCGAACCTCCCCGTGTGGCGCCCACTCCGATGTCGACGGGCGCGCAGGTACCCGATCTGAGCGACTACGAAAAGGTTCGTCAGATGGACATCACCGAGATCGACAAGATGGGCCTTCTGAGCGACGTCTACTTCGACTACGACCAGTCTGATCTTCGCGAGAACGATCGCGCGACTCTTGTCCGCGACGGAGAGTCGCTCAAGAAATATGATTTCCTCGTGGTCACCATCGAAGGCCACGCCGACGAACGGGGCACGGTCGAGTACAACCTCGCCCTCTCCGACAAGCGCGCTCGCGTCGCTTACGACTACCTGGTTTCCGTGGGTGTGTCGCCGTCCCGCATCAAGGCCGTCGCCTATGGCAAGGAAATCCCCGTCTGCACCGAATCCAATGAAGACTGCTGGCAGCGCAATCGCCGGGCGCACTTCACCGTCACCGGCAAAACCGCCCGCTAACCGCATCTGCCACGAGGACTCGTTCTTTGAGAGCAGGCTCAAAAAAAGGAAATCGAAGCTGTGAGTGAGCCCGCTCTCAAAGAGATATCTGGCCGCATCGGTAAGTACGACATCGTCAAGCCCTTGGGTAAGGGTGCGATGGGCATCGTGTACCTCGCGAAGGACTCGATGCTCGACCGCGAGGTCGCCCTCAAGGTCATGGTGTCGAACATCGCCGACGACCCCGACCTCAAGATGCGCTTCGAGCGCGAAGCGAAAGCGGTCGCGAAGCTTTCGCATCCAAACGTCGTCAACGTCTTCGACCTCGGTTACCACACCGACGGCTCGCCGTTCATGGCCATGGAGTTGCTCCGTGGCGAAGACCTGCAGAAGACCATGCGCATGGGTCCGATGCCGCTTGACCGCAAGGTCTCGATCATTGTTCAGGTGCTTGTCGGTCTCGCCCAGGCGCATCAGGCCGGCATCGTCCATCGCGACATCAAGCCCGCGAACATCTTCATCGGCAACGACGGCTCCGTGAAGATCATGGACTTCGGCGTGGCGCGTCTCACCACGTCGTCGGCCACCGGCACCGGCGCCATCGTCGGCACCGCCGACTACATGTCGCCCGAGCAGGTCAAGGGCGCGCGCGTCGATGGCCGCTCCGACCTCTTCAGCGTCGGCTGCATGTTCTACGAGATGCTCGTGGGCAAGCGGCCGTTCCACGCCGACAATCTCATGGCGATCTTCTTCAAGATCACCCATGACGATCCGAACTGGAACGCCCTTCCGAGCGGGCCCGAGTTCGACGCACTCACCCCGATCCTGTCCAAGGCGCTCGCCAAGGACCTCAATCAACGGTACGAGAACGCGACCCAGTTCGCGTTCGCCCTTCGCGACTATCTTGCGACCTACAGCACCTCCGGGTCAGCGGCGAGTCACGCGCTCGACGGTCTGGGTGACCTCAACGCATCCGCCGGAACCCCGGCGCCGCTCGAAGACCTTCTCGACGACACGTCCGCCACCGATGGCACGGTCGACCTTTCCCGTCAGGGTCAGGCCGCGACCCGCGTCGGAGCTGCAGCGACTCTCGCAGGCAGCAGGGGTGGAGCGACCCTCGCAGGCGCCACCAGGTTGGGTGCCACCAAAGTTGGCGGCACCCGAGTCCAGACGCCTCCCGCGCGCATTGAACCGAAGGTCGTTCCCGAGCCGCCGAAGTCGAACACCGGCGTCATCGCCGCAGGCTTCGTCGGTCTGATCGTCACTTTGGGCGGTGGCGTTTACTTCATCGCCACCAAGCTGGAACGCAGCAAAGAAGCTCAACAAACCCTCGCGACCCCGGCTCCGACGCCAGAAATCGGAGTTGCTACTCCAGCACCCACGCCCGTTGTCGTCGCCACTGCGGCACCCCAGCCGACGTTCAGCGCGGAAGGCAAGGCGGCTGCGACGGTCAAGGCGGCGAGCGACGCGTTTGGCCGCGGGGACTACGACAAGGCCGTCCAGAAGGCGCAAGACGCGCTTCGCGAAGATCCCGCTAATTCGTCCGCTCAGACTATTCTCGAAAAATCCCGTAATGGCAAGGACGCCCGCACCCAGCTCGCGAGCGCCCGCACCGCCATCGGCGCCAAGGATTTCGCGCGAGCGCGCCAGATCGCCAAGGACGCAAGTGCCAAGGCTCCCTGGGACGCCGAAGTCACGAACGTCCTGAACGACATCTCCAAGGCCGAAGCCGACGCACAGCTCGTGGCCTCGAATGCCGCTCAGGCAAAGGCGCTTCAGGAAAAGGCGCAGCGCGACAACGAGATCAATGGTTTGCTCTCCAAGGCAACGTCGGCCCTGGGCAGCGACAAGTTCGACGAAGCTCTCGCCCTCTACGATCAGGTTCTTTCTCTCGATCCCGGCAACAGTCCGGCCCAGAACGGAAAGATTGGAGCCACTTCGGCCAAGCGGGCCGCAGCGGCGGCCACCGGCGGGGCCGTCTCGCCCGTCGCGCCGACGGGTAAGGCTTTCACCGCTGGTCGGACGGCCAAGAAAGCGGGTGGACAAACCGGTCTTAGCTCGGCGGGCTTCGGCGAAGCCGCGGGTGTGAAATCCGGCACGGCGGCCGCCGACATGCCGGGCAGTGTCAGTTTCGAACTGCAGCCCAAGAATCCACGGCCCGGCGACCCGTACAAGGTGATCGTCAAGTTCACCAACGAAGGCAGCGCTCCGATCTCGCTGGTCGGCCTGCAGGTCCGCATGGACGTCAACGGGCGCGGGGCCGGAGCGGCGCAGCCGCTGTCCGTCTCAAGCGTAGCTCCCGGAGATACAGCGACGATCTATTCGGCAAGCGAAACCTGGAGCGAGTCCACGACGGAATGGTCCTACAAGGCGATTGTGACCGGGTCCAAGGGCGAGTCCTACACCAACACCGTCAGCTGGAAGTAGCGGCAGGTCGGACGGCGGCTTGGCGACGCGCTGGCACCGCCGTTGGCACTCGATGAAGAGTTGGCGGTAGGATCGCAAACATGAACCGGTCTTCAGTCCTTCACGCCTCCGTCGTTTCCGTCCTGACCGCGGCCACGGTCCTCGCCAACGACCCGCCCTTGATCGAGCATCAGCCTGCCCAGTGTTCGGTGGTGTCCAAACCAATCGAGTTGTGCGCCACCGTCCTCGACGATGGCGACATCGCGAAGGTCCGGGCGTACTTCCGCCGGCCCGGCGAGAAGGAATATCTGGTGTCCGAGATGGCCTTCGAAGGCGCGCGTTTCTGTAGCACACTTCCCGCCGTGAAGGAGGGCAAGCTGCGCACCCTCGAGTACTACATCCAGGCGACGGACACGGAGTACGAGAGCAAGCGCACGAGCACCTATCAGCTCCAGATCCAGACCGCGGAGGAGTGCGCGTTCCCGGCCGTTCAGAAGGATGCGAAGAAGGCCGCGGCCATTACTGTCCTTGCTACCTCCGCCAAACAGGGCACGAAGCTTCCGGACTACCTCGAACCGGCAGGCGTCACCTTCGTCCCCACCGGCGGCGCCAAGAAGTAGTCGCATCCATCGAAACAAAAAGGGACCTCAATGAGGTCCCTTTTTTTCGCGCTGGAAACGTTAGAGGCCAGTCCCCTTCTTGGGAGCGAGAGTCAGCATTCCGTGGATAGCGCCGAGGACCAGCAGCAGAAAGATCCCCTGCTGGTAGCCCTGCATCAAGGTCCACACGTCGATATGGGACGCGGCAATCATGCACATGAGCATCGGCGCCGACAGCCACGTGTTGATACGGGAAAAGAGCAGGGCGCGCTTCGGCAGCTCAAGGGACGCCGGGGGATGAACGCCCATCAGGCCGCCGATGATCTGCTTCTGGACCGGCCAGATCACAAACCACACATTGAACCACATGATGGAGCCAAGCAGCCCGCCCAACAGCATCCAGATGCCGCGTTCCGAAACGCCACCATCAGCGTTCTTCAAGTTGCCGCCCATCAGATACGTGATCGAGAACAGGAACCAGCCGATCAGGAACGTCCACATAGCCCCCCAGCGAAACCACCAAAGAGCGCGAAGCAGGAGTGCTGGGTTGACCTTCGGCTTCAGCTCCTTGTCGAGCGCCGTCTGAAAGGGCACGTTCACGAAATTAAAGAAGTACAGAAGTCCCAGCCAGACGACAGCGGCGAAGATGTGGAACCAGCGCAGGATGAGCTGGATGAAGGCGGACATGGCGGGATCGTGCATCGAGAGTTCTCCAGGAAGCGAGTGTAGATGGGATCATAGTCAGGAACAGGTCGGTTGAAATAGGTATCGTTCGCGCCCGACCAGAGAATCCATGCCCGAAGCAAAAACTTCCGACCGCAAGGCCGACTTCAAATCGCCTTCCGGCCTCCCCCGCCCTGCCTCCAGCTCGGCGCTCGTTCACGATCTGACGCCGCCCGGCGTCTTCCCCTTCACGCGCGGCGTTTATGCGGGCGGCTATCGTTCACGCTTCTGGACCATGCGCCAGTACGCGGGCTTCGGCACGGCGCGTCAGTCGAACGAGCGCTATCGCTACCTGCTCGCTCAGGGCACCACGGGACTCTCAGTCGCATTCGACCTTCCGACCCAGATCGGTTACGACTCGGACGATTCGCATGCGATGGGCGAAGTTGGCCGCGTCGGCGTCGCCATCGATTCACTCGAAGACATGGAGACGCTGTTCGACTCGGTGCCCCTCGACAAAGTGTCGACGTCGATGACCATCAATTCCACCGCGTCGATTCTGCTCGCGCTCTACATCGCGGTGGCGCGGCGTCGCGGTCTTCCAGAAGATGCGCTCTCGGGCACGGTCCAGAACGACATCCTGAAGGAGTACGTCGCGCGCGGGACGTACATTTATCCACCAAGGCCGTCGCTGCGCCTGGTCACCGACCTGTTCGCCTACTGCCATGAGCGGGTTCCGAAGTGGAACACGATTTCGATCTCCGGTTATCACATCCGCGAAGCGGGCTCCACGGCGCCCCAGGAACTCGCGTTCACCTTCGCGAACGCCGTGGAGTACGTGCGCGCCGCGAAAGACAAGGGTCTCGACCCGAATGTCTTCGGCGAACGCCTCTCGTTTTTCTTCGCCTGTCACTCCGACTTCATCGAAGAGGTCGCGAAGTTCCGCGCCGCGCGACGGCTGTGGTCCACTCTGATGAAGGAACGCTTCGGCGTCACCAATCCCAAGGCGCAGCATCTGCGTTTTCACGTCCAGACGGGCGGCGTGACGCTCACGGCGCAACAGCCCGAGAACAACATCGTGCGCGTGACCGTGCAGGCACTTGCCGCGGTGCTTGGCGGCTGCCAGAGTCTCCACACCAATTCGATGGACGAAGCGCTCGCCCTGCCCACCCAGGCTGCGGCCAAACTGGCGCTGCGGACCCAGCAGATCATCGCCAACGAGACCGGGGTCGCCGACATGGTGGATCCGCTCGGCGGTTCATTCGCCGTGGAAGCGGCCACGGATGACATCGAGGCCGAAGCGCTGCGCATTCTTGACGGGATCGAAGCACGCGGCGGCGCGCTCAGGGCCATCGAGCGGGGCGAGATTCAGCGTGAGATCGAGGAGTCGGCTTACCGATTCCAGCGGAATCTCGAAAACAGGGAAACCATCATCGTCGGCGTGAATCAGTTCATTGAGGAAGACGAGACGCCGCGCACCGACCTCCTCCGTGTGGACCCGGCACTCGAAAACGATCAGGTCCAGCGTCTCCAGGCTTTGCGTGCTCGGCGCGATGCGGTTGCCTGGGCCACGGCGATGCAGGCCCTCGAACAAGCCGCGCGTGGCGACGCCAACGTCATGCCGTTCATGATCGACGCCGTGCTCGCATGGGCCACGGTCGGCGAGATTGCGACGTGCCTGCGCGGCGTCTTCGGCGAGCATCGCGACACCCTGGCGTGAACAACCGTCGCACGTTGGAGCCGGGCGCGGCGCTCAAACGTGTGTTTTTCGGCATGCGGCCCGAGGAGGCGATGGCGGCCCTCTTCCTCATTCCCACCACCTGGCTCACCGTGGTCGCGCACTATTTCGCGCCGGAGGCGGGCGCCATTGGGCCACGCTTCGCGGGAGGTGTCTTACGCATCGCCGTGGCCTTCGGCTGCGCCGTGATCCTTTACGTCGCCGCGAGGCGAAAGCCTGGAGCGGGATCGCCACTGTTCTTCCTGCGCGAGATGTTGCCGTTCCTTCTCTGCATCCTGATTTACACGAATCTTCACGACACCATCGGCTTCGTGAATCCAAACGACATCCATGCCCATTTGCTCGCGATCGACGTCTGGATCTTCGGCATGGAACCCGTGTTATGGGCCGAGCGGTTTTACACCCGCGACCGGACCGAGGTCTTTCAGCTTCTGTACATGAGTTTCATTCTCGTCGCACCCGCCGTCCCGCTGATGCTGCTGTTTCAGAAGCGCTTCGCCGAGTTTCGCCGCGCGTCGTTCTCCATCATCCTGTGCTTCTACCTGGGGTACGTGGTGTACCTGCTCCTGCCGTCGGCACCTCCGCGACTCGCCCTCGATGCCTTGTTCCGAAAGAATCTGGGCGGCGATCCGCTCTTCGCGACCATCGCGGCGGAGAGAACGCTCTCGCTCCTTCCCACGGATTCGCGGGCCGCGTTTCCATCCCTTCACGCCGCGGTCTCTCTCCTGTCCCTTGGCCTGGCGTGGCGCTACGCGCGAAGAATGCTCATCCCTCTCCTGCCGCTCGTCGTGGGCCTGTGGATGTCCACGATCTACCTTCGCCATCACTTCGTGGTCGATCTCGTTGCGGGCTTCATGTTGGCGCCCGTGGCCTACGCGCTGGCGCCTCGGGTGGACGCGTGGTGGGAGAGACAGCGTGCCGCTGCGCTCGGATCACCCGCAACGTCCGCGCAACAAAAAGCGGGTCCCTCGTTGCCAGGGACCCGCGGTACGGCCGCAAGCGGAGCGGTTACTGGCCGGGAGTGATCTCGGTCGAGAAGGTCTTGTCGCTCCAGGAAACGGTGAGCGTGGCGCCCGTGCCTTTGGGGGTCAGTGTGATCGCGAACGGATCAACCGGTGCAGCGCTCTTGCCGGCGGCCAATGCGACGCGCGCCACTTCTTCCTTGCCGATGGTCTTGTCGTAGTCTTGCATGATCGGCCAGGGCTCATTCGCGAGTTCCGGGGGCGCCGCCGCGAAGATCGTCTTCAAGGCAACGCCCAGGTTCTTGTTGACCGCGAGAGAGTACATGCCGTCCTTGCCCACAGGAATGTAGAGCGAGTACTTACCAGCGGGGATCGCCTTGCCGCCGATCATGATCGGACCTTCGGTCGTGATGGTCGTGACCTGATCCTTGCCCGCGCGCCACACGCCGTCCGCAGGAAGACCCTTCATGAGGTCGTCGAGGGAACGGGTGCCGAGCTTGGCTTGACCGTAGTCGATGCGCACGGCCTTGCCACCCACGGTCGCGGAAGCCTTGCCGCGGGTTGCCGCGGTCTGGGCCACGGCGACGCTCGCCACAGAGAGGGCCAACGCCAGAACAGTCAGTTTCTTCATTCGTTACAGTGCTCCAATGCAGGTGTGTTCATGGGTTGAAAACGGGCGCACACCGCAAACGCCCGTTGCTTGAAGTCGTATCTTGACCGGTCGCGGGCGCTACGCCAAAACGGTCTCATTCAAACGGATGGACGGGCTACGCCGCGTCCAGCGCCGCCTTTACCAGGTCGTTGACGATCTTCGGATTGGCGCGTCCACCGGTCTTTTTCATGACCTGGCCCACGAACCATCCAATCGTGTTCGTGCGACCCTTCTTATAGGTCGCGACCTGATCCGCGGACAAGGCAATGACTTCACGGATGGCGGCATCGATGGCGCCGCTGTCCGAGACCTGGGACAGACCTTCGCGTTCGACGATCGCCTTGGGCGATTCGCCCGACGTCCACATGCGCGCGAAGACATCCTTGGCGGTCTTGCCGTTGATGGCGCCCGTATCGATCAGGCCAATCAGTTCGGAGAGCGACGCGGGAGTGATGGGCCAGTCTTTGAATGACACTTCGCCATCTTCACTGGCCCGTCCCTTCATCTCACGCATGACCTCCGTCATGACCCAGTTGGACGCAGCCTTGCCATTGCCGCAGCCCTTCGCCACTTCCTCGAAGAAGTCGGCGACCTCCCGGGTGAGGGTCAGAACTTCGGCGTCGTAGTGAGGAATGCCGTAGTCACTGACAAAACGCGCGCGCTTCGCGGCCGGAAGCTCAGGCAGCGCCTTCAACGTCTCGGTGCGCCACTCCGCGGAGATCACGAGAGGTGGAAGGTCGGGTTCGGGGAAGTAGCGATAGTCGTGTGCGTCTTCCTTCGATCGCATCGACGCCGTCTCGTCCTTGTCGGCACGGTACAGCCGCGTCTCCTGAACGACTTTGTGACCTGCTTCGACAAGACCCACCTGACGTTCGTACTCGTATTCAATAGCGCGAGACACGTTGCGGAAGGAGTTGAGGTTCTTGATCTCGGCGCGCGTGCCAAGCTTTTCGGCACCACGCTCACGCACCGACACGTTCGCGTCGCAACGGAGCGAGCCTTCTTCCATGTTGCAGTCGGAAACATCCGAATAGACAAGAATCGCTTTCAGCGCGGTCAGATACGCATGGGCCTCCGCGGCCGAACGCATGTCGGGCCTGCTCACGATTTCGATAAGAGGAGCGCCGCTGCGATTGAGATCAACTCCGCTCATGTCCTTCGACCATGAGAATCCTTCGTGGAGAAGCTTGCCCGCATCCTCTTCCATGTGGATGCGTTCGAGACGGACGGTCTTGGACGTGCCGTCCCCCTCCAACGCCTCGACCTGGCCGTCGGTCGCGTACGGTTTGTCGTACTGAGAAATCTGGTAGCCCTTGGGCAAGTCCGGATAGAAATAGTTCTTGCGCGCGAAGACCGACGTCTCGTGCACGGTGCAGCCCGTGGCAAGTGCCGCGCGCAGGGCCAGAGTGACGGCCTCGCGGCTGATCACCGGAAGCGCTCCAGGCAGACCCAGGCACACCGGACAGACGTTGGTGTTGGGCGTGTCGCCGAACTGATTCGGACACGAACAGAAGAGCTTGGTCTTCGTTTTCATCTGGCAATGGACTTCGAGTCCAATCACCAACTCGTACTTGTTTCGTAGCGATTCTTCCAGCATGGGCAGTCGTTTAGTGTATCAACGGGGTCCCCCCCATGAGTGAACCCCAGCCGGAACCGGTGACCACCGAAGCCCCGCCCTTGGCCCCGCGCTGGAGCCGCTTCAAGAAGGTGACGGTTGCGGTCGCGGTGACGCTCGCGCTCTTCGTCGTCTGGTTCTGGATCGGTGTTCCCTCGCGTTCCGCGGTGCGGGATCTGGCGAAAAACGTCCCGAGCGACACAAGCGTCATGCGCCAGCGTGACCGGGAAGCGCAGGACGCCGGCCGAAAGCCACGAAGGCTTCAGAAGACCGTTCCGTTGCGGAGCATTTCCAAGAATCTGATCCAGGCTGTTCTCTCCGCCGAGGACCCGAACTTCTTCGGACATGAAGGGATCGACTGGGACGCGGTGAAGGAGTCGATCGAGACCAACATCGAGAAGGGCCGCTACGCACGAGGTGGCAGCACCATCACCCAGCAACTCGCGAAGAATCTTTTCTTCACCACTTACAAAAGCCTGATCCGGAAGGGTCGCGAAGCCATCGTCGCCACATGGATGGAGCAGGACCTCCCCAAGAAGCGCATCATCGAGATCTACCTCAACGTCATCGAATGGGGCGACGGTGTCTATGGCTGCGAAGCCGCCGCGCGCCGCTACTACGGCGTGAGTTGCGCCTCCCTGGACGTGGATCAGGCCGCCGGGCTCGCGGCCATGATTCCGTCTCCGCGACGGATCAATCCGCGCACGAATCCGAGCCTTCATGCGCGTGCCACCCGCAGGGTCCTCCGTCAGATGCGCTGGGCGGGCTATCTCAAGCGCGATATTCGAGACATGGGCAACGAGCCCGAGAAAGTCGTGACGGAGGACGACTCGCCCGAGCCGCGCGAGAACGACGATCCGCCTCCGCCCACAGCCACACCCACGCCGACACCGGACGCGACACCGACACCCGTCGCCCAAGGGTAGGACAAACCGGGCAAACGTGATCGAATTTCCGGCGTGAGCGCGCCGCCTGAAGATGCCGATGTCGAAACCGCTTCGGCGGGTTATGCGAAGCGTTTCGACTCGCCCGTGGGCCGGTGGATGCTGGAGACCCAACTGGGAATCACCATGGACCTTTTGAGCGACCTCGGCTCGCCGACGGTTCTCGATGTTGGCGGCGGTCACGGCCAGATCGCACCGGCGCTCGCCGTGACGGGAAGTGCGGTCACCGTTCTCGCCAGCAACGACGCAGCGGTGGCCGTGACTTTGCGGCCCATGATCGACAGGGGCGGTGTCGATCTGTTGATCGGCCCCCTTCGAGCACCTCCGGTAGCGCCGAAATCTTTTGATGCCGTCGTCAGCTATCGCCTGCTGGCTCACGCCCATGACGTACCGGCGCTCATCAAGGCTCTGACCGAATCTGCACGCAAGGCAGTCCTCGTGGACTACGCCACCTCCCGAAGTTTCAACGCTGTCGCCGAGTTGCTCTTCGCGGCGAAGAAGAAAGTTGAACGCAACACACGCCCCTTCGCCGTCATGAAGGATCATGAGATCGACATGCTCTTCCAGGCGAACGGCTTCAAACGGAAGGCGCGACGCCCGCAGTTTTTCTGGCCGATGGCGCTTCATCGCGCCCTCAATTCACGCTCCCTCTCGCGCTCCCTCGAGAGCGCCGCCGGGGCTCTGGGACTGCGCGCGCTGTTCGGCTCTCCGGTGATCGCGAGGTTCGACCGTGTCTGAACCCTGGGCCATTCGCCTCTACGAGAAGTCGCCGCTCAAGCGCGACAAAGTGAAGGCCTTGCTGTCGGTCCTGGGCGCCGTGGATGGAAAGCGCTGCCTTGACCTTGGCTCCGACAACGGTGTCGTCAGCCTGCTCCTTCGTCGGCAGGGCGGTTCGTGGGCTTCGGGTGATCTCACCCCGGAGACCGTGGAAGCAATCCGCAGTCTTGTCGAGACCGACGTCCACCTCGTCACCGAGCGGCATCTGCCCTTTAAGGACGCCGAGTTCGATGTGGTGGTGATCGCCGACATGATCGAGCACGTAACGGAAGAATCAACTTTCGTCGCCGAGATCGCGCGAATCCTGAAGCCCGGCGGACGGCTCATCGTCAACACGCCCCACGAACGCAACACGCTGCTGCGCAAGCTACGTTTGGCTCTCGGTCAGACGGATGAGAAGCACGGGCACGTCAGACCCGGCTACACACGCGAGACGCTCGGCGCGCTCCTGTCTCCCACGTTCGCGCTCGGCGAGACGGCGACCTACACCAAGGCCTTCTCCGAAACGATCGATACAGCGATGCAATTCGGCCTGGAAGGCCTCGGCAAGAAGGGCTCGAAGAAGGGCGTGGTGGTCACCGGCGGTGACCTGAACAAACACGCGAAGATGTTCAAGGCCTACAGCGCGGTCTTTCCTTTCGTGTGGGGTTTCTCCAGACTCGACGCGCTCCTCCCTTTCAATGACGGTTACCGGCTGCTCCAGGTCGCCACCCGAAAAGAAACATGACCTCATCAACCGATCTTCAAATCACCACGGCGACCGATCAGGATCTGCCGCAGATCCTGATCTTCATCAAAGCGCTGGCTGAATACGAGCGTCTTGCCGATTCGGTGGTGGCCACTGAAGACATCCTTCGCCAAACCCTCTTCGGACCGCGGCCCTACGCCGAATGCGTGATCGCCCGTTACAAGGGCGAGCCTGCGGGCTTCGCCCTCTTCTTCCACAACTTCTCGACCTTCCTCGGACGGCCCGGGATCTACCTCGAAGATCTGTTCGTCAATCCCGACATGCGAGGCAAAGGTGTCGGCCGTGCTCTGTTGAGTCACCTCGCGCAAATCGCCGTGGAGCGGCGCTGCGGACGCTTCGAGTGGGCCGTCCTCGACTGGAATGAATCCGCCATCGGCTTCTACAAGTCGCTGGGAGCCGAGCCGCAGAACGAATGGACGGTCTTCCGAGTGACCGGAGACGCCCTCACCAAACTCGCGAAGCCGACTCCTTAGCCAGTCGGTCAAGAAAGGGCGGGACTTCGAGGATCTCCAGATCCTTGCGCTGCCTGAGTCTGGGAAGCATCCAGCTCTTGTGTCCGGCGCCGTACGTCACGAGAAAGCGCAGACCTTCGCCCGAATGTTCGTCGAGGGTGCGCGTGATGTTCGCGAAGTGGGCTCGATTGATGGTGTCCCACCCGCCCGTTCCCAGTTCCTTGTCGAACAGGCGGTTGTAGACATCAAGCTGAACCCGCTGCGCCGCGTCATAGCCGTCCGTATGAATCCATCGTGGATCGTCCGCGGCCCCTCCTTTGGCGAGGGCTGCGTCACTGGACTTGATGGCGGCCTGGTACTCCGCCCAGTCCGCGGCGCGTTTAGGGTCCTGCTCGATCGCGGCAAGACGCTCACGACGATATCGATCCATGGGCTGGGTCCATCCGGAGGTGCCCACGATGACGAACGGAAGCTCCCTCTGGAGCGAGAACAGGACATCCACGTACTCGGGGAACCTGGAAACGCGGGGCTCCGCGATCTGACCGATGGTCTTGAACTCGAGTGCCGCGCGGTCGAGTCGATTGGGCGGGATCTCCGTCAGAACGACGTCCGGCTGAATCGCGGCGATCAGATCCTTGACCACACGCGTGCTGTAGGTCGACGACGTCCGATGCGCGCCATGAATCATTCCCATGAACACAAGTTGGTTACGACGGCCGTTCTTGGCCTTCGGGGGAGCGGACGGTGCGGCGTCGGCAAGCTGCCTCGTTTTCAGATCGATAGTCCCGAGCACACGGCCGTCATGGTCGCTCACCGAGGCGGCGGCACCATCCGAGGAAACCTCCACGCTTTCGGGTTTCGGTCCGAGGCCGCGCACGCGGGCGACCACATCGAACGCTGCGGTATTGAGAAAAGCGACTTCGTCCGCGCCTCGGCAGACCACGAGAAGAGAAACCTCGTCCTTCGTAAGAGCAGCGCCGCGCGGATCGGGACACACAAGACTCTCGCTCAACGCGGTCTTGTTCAGCAGATCCCTGACGGTGACGGTCCCATTTTCAGGATGGGTCAGGAACTCAATCACACCATCCGAGGTCACAACGCGCGCGCCCAGAGGTCTCGCCGGCTGAGCCGCGCCGATGACTGAAACGCCGACCAAGAAACAGGCGAGGAACGAGTTTCGTCGAATCATCGAGACGGATCCTTCTTCAAAAGAGGCTGGCCCGAGGGGGCCAGGCAGCGCCGCCGCGCTAACGACCGGTCTTCCGGCTGGCCTTGTCCTCGTACATCCGCTTGTCGGCCAGACGGATGAGGTCCGGCTTGGTGCGCGCTTCGTCTGGATAGGTGGCGATACCCACGGACGCACCGATGCTGGCGTTGATGCCTTCTTCCTGCAGAAATGTGTGCCCCTCGATCAGTTCACGAAACTTCTCGCCCAGAACTCGGGCCGATTCGCCATCCGTCTGGGGAAGGATGATGACGAATTCATCGCCGCCATAGCGTGCCGGATAGTCGGTTTCGCGAACCGCGGTGCGAAGAAGAAATCCGACCTCGCGCAGAGCGTGCGATCCGCGCAGATGTCCGTGGACGTCGTTGATCGGCTTGAAGTGGTCGAGGTCGATGAACGCGATCGACACCTGGCTCTTGTAACGATCCGAGAACTTCAGCTCGCGTTCCAGCATCTGATGGAAGAAACGGTGGTTGAAGAGCGGCGTCACTTCGTCGGTGATCGACAGATCACGCATGCGCTGCATCAGGTGGACGTTGTCGAACGCCAGAGCCAGATGCGAAATCAACGGCTGCAGGCGCAGAAGAGTTTCCGTCTCGAAGGCCTCGGCGCGCTTCGAGCCGAGCGCCACCACTCCGAGTGACTTCCCGCGGGCGACCAGCGGAAGAACCACGTAAGACCGGATCCCGTCCTCGAGCAGCTTCATGTCTTCGATGAAGCGGTGCGAGTGAAGGATGTCCCGTTGGAGGACTGGCTTCGCCTCGAGGATCGAATGCCCCAGGCCACTTCCGACGAGCGGCACCACGGCGCCCATGCCCCAGCTCTCGCCCGCCGGATAGGTCACAAGCTCGACATAGTCGCCGCCATCGTTGACGAACCCGCAGGCCAGACGATCGAAGTCGAAAAGACCGCGCATCTCCTCGGCGAAAGGCGCCACGACCGCGGCAAGATCGGAGCCCGAAGTGAGAGCCGTGGTGAGGCGATTGAGACGCTCAAGTCGGTGGGCGGCCGTGCGCATCTCCGCGTAGCGCCGGCTCGCATCAAGCCCGGACCCGACGAGTCGTCCCAGAGCAGACAGAAACGGCTGCGGCGGCCGGTTGGCGTCGGCGACGGTGAACGCGAGGACGCCGAAGGTTTCCTCGATCCCCACAAGAGGAGTCGCCGCCATCCACCCGTCAGCGTGACTTTCCGCCACCGCCTGGCCCGTCTCAAGGCAGAGGCGCGCCAGTGTGAAGTGCGCGAGCCGGGTGTTCTCGTCGAGCGAGCCGTACTCTGCGATGGCGGTGAGGCCGCCCGGCCCCTGAAGAAGGCCGACCCCAAGCGAAGCCTGCGACGATTCGACAAGCGTCTTGAGGCAGCGCGTGAGATTGTCAGCCTCTTCCCGGTCGGCCGAGAGGCTTTGGGCGACCGCACCTAGAACCTCGAAAAAGGTCGGCGAGGCGGATGGATCAGGGAGGGACATCAGTTTGAGGGGGGAAGGCTGCTCTGATCTTAAGCCCGGCTCTGGGCGGTCGATCAATGGGAGCTATCCGGAAACGGTGCGCCGCTGGCACCTTCAGACAATCGGCCTCGCCAGGCTTCGGCGGGAGAGGCTGCCATCTCCGACTTTTCCGCGAAGAGAAGTCGCTCCGACAACGAACCACGGAGAGGCGCCGCCATGGGAAGAAGAGTGGTCGCGGAGACGGAAGGTCTCAACGGAATTGAAAGTCGTCGACCAATGTCTTCAATTGCCTTCTGCGCCGTGGCGCGCGCGGTTGTGTACTTGGCGCTCAGGATGGAAATCAAGGGGGCCTCTCCACCCGGAATCAGCCGCGACCGATAGATCGGCTCTCCGTTTGCGGCGCGCGGAACGTGGCCGGAATGAACGACCTGGATGTCGTCGTCGCGAATGTCCGCCCAGGGGAAAGCCCGGCGACCCGCAGCGAGAAGTTCCGAGACCAGATCGGACACGGGACGGTTTCCATCGTCGTAGATCGTGCCGAGCATCGTGTGCCCAAGCCAGGGGACGAGAAAAAGGAAACGGCCCTGGTCCTTGGCGCCCAGCGCCACTTCGGGCGAGAGGTCGCGTCCAAGCACGACATTCACCCCGCGGATCAACGGAGGCCCATCGCACGCTGCGCCGAAGAGACGCGCCACGGCTTCAAGCTGGACGCCCGCCGCATTCACCGCGGACCGTGTGCTGAACGCGATCTCGCCGCTTCCGATCAGGTCAGTGGCTTTGACCGAAAACCCGGTGCCGGTGCGCGTCGCGCTGTCGATCCGGCAATGATTCAAAATGACCGCGCCCGCTTCGACCGCCGCATGCAAGACGCCCATCAATAGGCGTTCCGTGTGGGTGATCTGAGCGTCCTGCCAGGCGAAGACGTGATCGGAATGCAGCGAACCGGCGCCGAGCAACTCCGCGGCCGGCCGATCCAGAATCCTCGACGCGCCAAGTAAGCGATCCTCGCGAACGCCATCATTCCGGTCGAAGGAAAGCAGATCGTTTACGACGCCGCCCAGAAAAAACTTGGCCTGATCCAGCTTTGAAGGAGCGGCAATGGCGAAGGCCAAAGGCCGGACCACCTCAGGCGCCACCCGAAGCAAAGCCCGACGCTCGGCCACCGACTCACGGAATCCGGCCACATCCAGCCGCTGAAGGTGCCTAAGGCCCCCGTGAGCCGTTTTAAGCGACGACCAGCTTGTCGCCTGCCCAAAGTCCCCAAGCTCGATCAGGGCCGTCCGGAGGCCCCGCGAGGCCGCCTCATAGGCGGTCCAGGCGCCCGCGATCCCACCACCGACCACGAGAACGTCGTGCTCGTGGCCGGAGAGCGCCAGGGGATCGCGTTTCATCGAGGTCAAGAGCTTAACTTTCGCCCGCTTACGCCCACAGTTTGACGGGCGGGTCTCCTCCCTTTAGCGTGCCGGGCATGAACGGCATCATCGACCTTCGGTCCGATACGGTTACCCGCCCCACCGAAGCCATGCGCAGGGCGATGGCCGATGCTGATGTTGGCGACGACGTCTTCGGCGAAGACCCGACCGCGGTCCGCCTGCAGGACCAGGTCGCCCGGATGCTTGGTTTTGAAGCCGGTCTCTTCATGCCTTCCGGCGTGATGGCGAATGAGGTCGCCATTCGCCTCTGGACGCGCCCGGGCGACGAAGTGCTTTGCGATGCCCATTCGCACATCGTGGACTACGAGCTATCCGGGATGGCCGCACTTTCAGGGGTCATGCCGCGAACCGTCACCACCGAGCGTGGTCACGTGACCGCGGCGGCGGTCGCAGCTTCTAAGCGCCCGCAGACTTATTTTCGATCTGAAGTCACGCTGCTGGTCCTCGAGAACACCCACAATCTCGCCGGCGGAACCGTGACCAGCGCGACGGACATGCAGGCAAGCATTGCGGCGGCGCGCGGACTCGGCTTGAAGGTTCACGTCGACGGCGCCCGGCTTTGGAACGCGGCCGTGGCGCTCGACTGCCCGCCGTCAGATCTCGTGCGCGGCGCGGATTCGGCGATGGTCACCCTATCCAAAGGACTGTGCGCGCCGGTGGGCTCGATCCTTTGCTCTGACCGCGAATCCATCGAGCGGGCTCGGCGGGTTCGAAAGCAGTTCGGAGGAGGCATGCGGCAGATCGGCCATCTCGCGGCCGCCGGGCTCGTGGCCGTCGACAACATGATTCCGCGCCTGGCGGAGGACCATCAAAAGGCGCGCCGCCTGGCAGAGATCGCGTCTTGGATCCCCGGCTTTCGCGTGGTGGAGCCCGAGACCAACATCCTCTTCGTCTATCTCGACGGACCCCTCGCGGAGAGCTACGGCACGCAGCTCGACGAACAAAGGATCCGGGTATCCGTCATGGGCCAGTCCGCCCTGCGCTTCGTGACTCACCGCGACGTTTCGATGGCCGATTGCGAGAAAGCCGGCTCCGCCCTGGTGGAAGCGGCCGGAAAGCGCTGATTTCGGCGGACATCTGCTCATAAACACCGTCTCAACAATGACAAAACTTTGACACTGAAGTCGGCCCGAAATTCCCTAGACTGCGTGCATCATGTTCGACCGTTCTTCTGGCGCGTCCCTGCCTGATTCAGAGCTCGGCGCCCTTCCTTCCAAATCGGCTTCTTCCAACTCCCAGCCTGAGGTTTCGCTGCGCCTGCTGATCGCACCGTTCGCGAAGGCTCAGGACGCTCGGGCCTGGGCGCAGGTGTTGTCGACCTTCGCGCTGTTCATGTTCGGCTGGGCGGCCACCGCTTACTCGGTGATGCATCAGTGGAATCCGCTGATCAGCCTTCTGATCGCCATTCCCACCGCCGGCTTGGTGGTGCGCCTCTTCATCGTCCAGCACGACTGCGGTCATGGGTCTTTCTTCAGTTCGCACAAGTGGAACGACCGGGTCGGCTCCGTGATCGGTGTCCTCACCATGATGCCCTACAGCTATTGGCGAAAGACCCACGCGATCCACCACGCGACCTCCGGCAACCTTGACCGCCGTGGCTTCGGTGACATCGACACCATGACGGTCGACGAGTACCGGGCTCTTCCGCTGTGGCGCCGCCTGGCGTATCGCTTCTACCGTTGGCCTCCCGTGATGCTGGGGATCGGCCCCTTCTATCAGTTCGTGGTGAAGCACCGCGCTCCCTTCGACCTTCCCCTCACCTACAAGAAGGAATGGACGAGTGTGGTCATGAACAACCTCGGCCTGGTGACTCTGTTCGGCGTGATGTCGGCGCTCATCGGATTCAAGATGGTGATGCTCGTGCACATGCCGATCGTTCTGATCTCCGGCACCATAGGCGTGTGGCTGTTCTACGTTCAGCATCAGTTCGAAGACACCTACTGGGATCGCAACGCGACCTGGACGGTTGATCGCGCCGCGTTTGAAGGCAGCTCCTATTTCCGCCTTCCCCGCATCCTTCAGTGGTTCAGCGGCAACATTGGCTTCCACCACATCCACCATCTCGCGATGAAGGTGCCGAACTACCGTCTGCAGGAATGCTTCGAATCGAGCCCACGTCTTCAACACGCGCCCACGCTCACCTTGTGGACCAGTCTTAAGTGCGGCGCTCTCGGCCTATGGGACGAGAAGAATCGCAAGCTGGTGTCGTTCTCGGCCGCCCGCGTTCGCACGTAGCCGCCCAAGCGGCGCGTCCTGATTAAAGCAGGGCTTTGAGGGAAGCGCCGAGCACAGCGGCGTTGCCTTCGTCTTCGTGCTTGAAGAAGATCCACGCTTCGTCCCAGGGCTGCTGGCGGATCCGTTCGATCCACGCCTTGAGGTCGGCTTCCTTGTAGTCGGTGCGACGCAGGCGGAAATAGCCCCAGTTCGTGGTCGCGAGGACCGGAGGACCGAGTTCGCCCGTCTTCTCATCTGTCTCTGACGCGGCGAGGGTGGCGTTACGCTTCTGGAGGAGCGCGTAGGTTTCGTCGTCGAACCATGTCGCATGGCGAAACTCGAACGCCGCGCGCGTGCCTTCAGGCAGCAGGGCAAGGAAGTTGTCGAGCTTGATCAGATCCTTCTTCATCCAGGGCGGCAACTGAAAAAGAATTGGCCCGCGCTTGGAGCCCAGACTCTCGGCGGACTTTAAGAAGTACTCGACTTCACTCGCACAGTCTTCAAGTTTCTTGATGTGGGTGATCTTCTGCGGAGCCTTGAGCACAAACATGAAGTGCTCCGGTGTGTCCTTCGCCCACTTCTCCAGAAGCTCCGGTTTGGGCATCCGATAGAAGGTGTTGTTGATCTCGACCGTCTCGAAGCGCTCGGCGTAGAACGCGAGCATGCCTTCATCCTTGAACTTCTCGGGATAGAAGGTGCCCTTCCATTCCTTGTACGCGAAGCCGCTGGTGCCTACGCGAATGCGCATGAGGTGTCTACTTCACCCTTGTGCGGGCGGCGCGAAGTGAAACGCGGACCGCTGTGGGTGCCGTTCCACCGCGAGCCGCTTTGGTGGCCACTGCCTTGGCGGGATCGAAGAAATCCTTGATACGCGCGGCGATCTTCGGATGCTTCGCCTGCAGAGTGGCACGAGCGATGTCGCGAAGCGGCGTCTTCGTCTTCACCGCTTCCCCCACCATCGAGCCGACGATGCCGTGCGCCTTGCGGAAGGGCACGCCTTCGCGGGCCAGTGCGACCGCGAGAGATGCCGCCATCATCCCTTCGACGGAGGCGGCCTTCTTCATCACCGCCGGATTCAGGGTCAGACCTTTGATGACGCCTGCGGTCACCGTGATCGACGGCAGGACAGCGTCGAGCGCGTCGAACACAGCTTCCTTGTCTTCCTGGAAGTCCTTCTGATAACTGATGGGCACGCCGGTGGTCAGCGCCAGCAAGCGAACGACCGCACCCGTGGTCCGCGCGGCCTTGCCTCGCACCAGTTCCATCGAATCGGGATTCTTTTTCTGAGGCATCAAGCTCGAACCCGTGGTGAACGCATCGGGCATCGAGAGAAAGCCGTAGGGCAGAGACGAGTAGTGAATCAGGTCTTCGGCGATACGAGAGAGATGGACCTGCACCTGCGCCAGCGCGTAGACAAACTCGCACGCGAAGTCGCGATCGGAAATCGCGTCAAGGGAGTTTTCGGACACCGCCGCGAAACCCAGAGCGCGCGCCAGCGCTTCTCGCTTGAGCGGAAGGGCCGTACCCGCCAGAGCGCCCGATCCGAGCGGAAGCACATTGACCCGAACGCGGGCGTCGCCCAGTCGCTCGAAGTCACGGACCAGCGCCCAGGCATGAGCAGCCGCCCAATGACCGAAGGTGATGGGCTCGGCCTCGCGTGTGTGCGTGTAGCCCGGCATGGGAAAGGCGGCACCTTCCAGACCGCGCGCGGTGAGCGCACGGACCAGATCCTGAAGCCGCGCTCGGACATCGTCGATAGCGCCGCGGATATAGAGGCGAAGTGCCGTGACCGACTGCTCGTTCCGGCTACGGCCGAGATGTCCCTGTCCAGCGAGCGGACCGATCTCTTCTTCGAGCCGGGTCTCAACGAACGAGTGAACATCCTCCACGTCAACCGCGGCGTACGCGGGATCGGCTTCGTACTTCGCAAGAACCTTAGCGAGACCGCGGTCGAGTTTGGCCGCGTCCTTCTCAGGAATGGCGCGGCACTTTCCAAGCGCCAGAGCGTAAGCGCGCGAGGCCGCGATCTCTTCCCGAATCAGCCGCCGATCAAATGGGAACGAGCGGTTGAATTCCCAGAAGAGGCGGTCCGGCTCAGCGTCGTAGTTCCCGCCCCACAGTTTGGTCATCGGGGTTCGATCTTACGTTCTGTAGTGCGCGTTGATATCGACGTAGGACTTCGTCAGGTCGCACATCCACATCGATTCGGAGACCTCGCCCGCGTGCAGATCCACCGTGAGCTTGCCCGGATCGGCGAGCATCGCCTCGTGCGCGAGCGCTTCGTCGTAGGTTCGCGACGCACCGCCTTCGCAGACAAAAACGTCGCCGATGTAGATGTCGACCTTGTTGATATCGAAGACGACTCCAGCTCGACCGGCGGCGGCGATGATGCGTCCCCAGTTCGGGTCGCCACCGTGCAGGGCGGTCTTGACCAGAGGCGAGTCGGCGATCACTCGGCCGATGCGGAGCGCGTCTTCACTGGAGCGAGCCCCCTTGACCACTACTTCCGCGATGCGTTGAACGCCTTCGCCATCACGAATCATCATCAATGCCAGGTCGCGGCAGACTTCGCGGAAGGCTGCGACGAAGGCGTCATAGGCGGGCCCGCGCATGGTGATCGGAGGGGCGCCCGAGGCGCCGTTCGCGAAAACGATCGCGGTGTCGTTGGTCGATGTGTCCGAGTCGATGGTGATGCGATTGAAGGTTGGACCGACCGCGTCCATGAGTGCGACGTCCAGCGTGGACCGGTCGAACGCCGCGTCGGTGGTGAAGAAGGCCAGCATGGTCGCGTGAAGTGGTCCGAGGGACGGAGCAATCATGCCCGCGCCCTTGGCCATGCCGCCCACCGTGATCCTGACGCCGCCGATATCGACGATGCGCGACGACTCCTTCGGCTTCGTATCGGTGGTCATGATGGCTTTCGCCGCCATGGCACCGCCTTCGCTGGACAGGCCGGCGACGGCCTTCGGAATCGCTGAACGCATCTTGTCCATCGGCAGGTTGACGCCGATCACGCCCGTCGAAGCCACCAGAACTTCCGTGACGGCGCAGCCGAGAAACTCAGCAGTCAGGGCCACGCTTTCACGAGCGTCGGCCAGGCCTTGAGCGCCGGTGGCGGCGTTGGCGCAACCAGCGTTGATGATCACCGCACGCGCGCTGCCGTCACGAAGGTGCTCCGCCGAGACGAGGACGGGGGCCGCCTTCGCGAGGTTGGTGGTGAAAACGCCCGCGGTGACGCAGGGACGGTCAGAAACGAGAAGGGCGAAATCCGTTCGTCCGGTCTTGATGCCAGCCTCTACCGCCGCCGCGCGAAATCCCCGCGCGGCTGTGACGCCTGAACTCATGACGGTTGATTCTCCAAAAACTAAGCAGCGGGAAGTTCGCCGACGACGGCGTCGAGCGCGGTGAGGAACTCGCGGATCTCTGCGGGCTTGATCACGAGAGGTGGAAGGAGGCGAAGAACCTTCTCGCCCGCTTTGATGGTGAGGATGCCCTTTTCTCGCAGACCCTTCACGACCGCCGAAGCGTCGCTCTTGAACTCCACGCCTTGCATCAAGCCCATGCCGCGCACATCCACGATCTGAGACTTGTGCTTCCGGGCGATCTTCTTGAGACCACGCGTCAGTTGCTCGCCCTTCTTCGCGATCGACTCGATGAAACCGGGCGCGGTCAGGCGATCCAGAACGGCGTGGGACGCCGCGGCGCAGACGGGGTTGCCGCCGAAGGTCGAGCCGTGATCGCCGACGTGGATCTTCGGCACGAACCGTTCGTGAAGGATCGTGGCGCCCATCGGCAGGCCCCCACCCAAAGGCTTCGCCACGGTCAGGATGTCGGGAAGGATGTCGGCGTGCTGATACGCGAACATCTTTCCGGTGCGCCCGAAACCGCATTGGATCTCGTCAACGATCATGAGCGCACCCTTTTCGGTGCAGATCTTCCGCAGGCCCTGGAGGAATTCGATTGACGCTGGACGCAGCCCGCCCTCACCTTGAATCGGCTCGATGAGAACCGCGGCTGTCTTCGGTCCCACACGTTCGGCAATCGCGTTGAGATCGCCCCAGGGAAGGAAGCCGGTGTCGGGAAGTAGCGGAGCGAAAGGCTCGCGGTACTTCGGCGTCGCCGTCAACGAGAGCACGCCCATGGTGCGACCGTGAAAGGAACGATCAAAGGCGAAAAGCTCCGTGCGTCCCTCCTCGTTGCCCACGCGGCGCGCGAACTTGATCGCGGCTTCACCTGCTTCGCTGCCGGAGTTCCCGAAAAACACCTTCGACGGAAAGGTCAGATCGACCAGACGCTGCGCGAGACGCGAGGTCGGCTCCGAGTGAAACAGATTGCTGATATGCATCAGCTTGCCTGCCTGATCGCGGATCGCCTTCACCACCGCGCGATCGCCATAGCCGAGACCGTTCACCGCGATGCCCGCGCAGAAGTCGAGGAAACGACGGTCGTCACTGCTCCAAAGGATGGAACCTTTGCCGCGAACCAGGGTGATGTCCCGGTCGTAAAGAGGGAGGAGAGCGCTCATGACGTGACTTCTACTTTCAGTTGAGGGAATTGCGTTCAGCGGATGGAAATATGCGTGCCGGCGAATCCACCGGAGAGTCGCGCGCGGCCGGCGATGACCACGTTTCGGATGCCGGACTGCGCGGCGTCGAGCGCCATGCGCACCTTCATAGCCATGCCGCCGTGGATCGAACCGTCATCAGTTCGCGCTTTGATCTGCGCTTCATTGAGATCCTTGACCGCGGCGCCATCGAGAACAACGCCGTCGACGTCGGAGAGGAAGACCAGAGTCTCAGCGCCGATCGCGCGCGCGATCCATTGAGCCGCTTCGTCGGCGTTCACATTCACGGCCTCTCCGGACGGGCCGCCCGACACCGGTGCAATGACCGGCAACAGTTTCGCCGCCCAAAGAGCTTCGAGAAGGGACGCATCGATGTGTTCGGGGGTTCCAACCTGACCGAGACCTTCGACTAAAGAAGCGCGCACCAGCGAGGCATCACGCCCGGAGATACCAACGGCAGGCACACCGGCTTGGGTCAAGCCCGCAGCCAGCGCCTTGTTCATCGAGCCGGCGAGGACCATCTCGACCACGTCCATTGCAGCTGCGGAGGTTTCACGACGTCCGTTGATGAACTTCGATTCGATGTTGAGCTGCTTGAGAAGACGCTCGACCTGACGTCCCCCGCCATGGACAAGCGCGACGTCGCCATCGAACGCACGGATCTCGTCGGCGAGGGGTGCTATCAGCTTTGGATCTTCAAGGGCCGGACCACCCACCTTGTAGACCCGACGAGACCGCGCCACTAGAGGAGACCTTCCGTCTCTTCGAACCCGAGGGCGACGTTCATGTTCTGAATGGCCTGGCCGGACGCGCCCTTCACGAGGTTGTCGAGAGCCGAAACCACGATCGCGCGACCCGGAGCACCCTCGTGCACGGACATCAGGCAGAGGTTCGTGTGGTTGACCTCCTTGAGCTTCGGAGCTGCCTCGACCACGCGCACAAAAGCCGAGCCTTCGTAGAAAGCCGTAAGCGAAGCACGCAACTCAGCCACCGATTTGGATGTGCGGACGTAGATCGCGGAAAGAATGCCGCGTTCGACCGGAAGAAGATGCGGCGAGAAGGTCAGGCTTGGGTGAACACCGGTGACCGCGGCGATGGTCTCTTCGATCTCGCCCACGTGCCGGTGAACGCGGCCCTGAGAGTAGATGGAGAGGCTGCCCTGCACTTCACAGAAAAGAAGCTCTTCTCGCAGCGAACGTCCCGCACCGGAAGCACCGCTCTTTGAATCCACAATGATGTCGGTTGGTTCAACCAGGCCATCCTTGATCAACGGAAGCAGGGGCAGCATCACGGAGGTCGCGTAGCAACCAGGATTCGAGATCAACTTCGCGCCAACGATTCGATCTCGAAAGACTTCCGTTAGACCGAAGACCACCTTTTCAAGAAGAGCCGGAGCGGGATGATCGTGCCCGTACCATTGCTTGTAACTCGCCTTCGTCTTCAGCCTGAGGTCGCCGGACAGGTCGATGACCAGAGACGACGGGAAGCGTTCCCGCAGCGTGACCGCGTGTTGCGCGGCCGTCCCGTGCGGCACGCAAAGGAAGTACACATCGGCGTGGCGCGCGAGGCCGTCATCATGGGGAATATGCGGCTTCGAAGAGCCGGTCGTGAACACCACGGTCGCGCGAGCGTGCCGCCGGAGCCAGACCGAGAGTTCGCGGCCGGAGTAACCGGAGCCGCCGAAAATACCGACCGTGACGGCCGTCGAAGTAGCTGCGCCCAATTCCTGTGTCTTATGACCTCTTCGCGATTGACAAATGAAACGACCCGCCGGCGTCGTCGTGTTCCGTGGAAAGAACGCGAGACGGAGCGGGTCAGAAGGTGACGGGGGCGCGGTTTAGAACATCGGCCTTGAAATGGAAACGTCAAAGGTCTTGGTCTTGCGCGAACCGAAGATCTTATATTCGCGGGTGTAGGTACAGCTGACCGTCCTCAGGCCGCCGATCCCGCCGCCCGAGGTCACCGTGCATGTATCGGCATCCAGGTAAGGGACCAGTCCCTGCTCCTGAACCGCCTTCTTGACCGCGGCCATGGCGCGTTTGTCGCCGTCCGCATTCGGGGGGAAACGTCCTGCGATCTCCGTGATCTTGTCTTCAAACTGGTAGTTGTCCCAGTAGATTGGCCCCATGTTCACGGCGATCACCGCAATCGCGATGAGGAGAGCGAGCACCACTAGACTCCCGATCTGGCCCTCGCCTCGCTGGTTGAACTTCGATGGGATGGGTTGATTCATAGGAAACTCCTGTTTGAGGACGGTTGTGAGCCTACCTGATCACGTGAAAGAAGCGCGACCAGCGGGTTCTTCCAAGTGCCGACGCCGTGTCCTTGACCCACTGGTAGGAGGCCTCGCGCTGATACTCATCTCTCGTCGCTTCGTAAGACCAGTAAACGACCACGGCGCGTCCCTTCACCTGTGACATAGGCAGAGTGCCCCAAAACCGGCTGTCACGGCTGTTGTCGCGGTTGTCACCCATCATCATCAGCTGGCCCACAGCGATCTTCTGCGGACCGAAGTTGTCGCGCAGGTCCTCACCATAGAGGCCGTAGTCGGGATCACTGCGCTTGAGGGGGGGTTCGAGAAAATGCGCATAGGGTTCAGTGAGCGCTTTCCCGTTGATCAAGACCTGCTTGTCCTGGATCTCGAAAGTCTCGCCGGGCAGGCCAATGACGCGCTTAATGAAGTCACGCGTCGGGTCCTCTGGAAACTTGAAGACGAGGACATCTCCTCGCTGAATCGGTCGCTTCGCGAAGAGCAAGTCCTCCACGAAGCCGAGGGACGGCGAGAAGATGAGTTTGTCGACCAGAAGATGGTCGCCAATCAGAAGGTTCGGCTCCATCGAGCCCGTGGGAATTTTGAAAGCCTGGAAAATGAACGCGCGCACGAAAAGCGCGAGCACGACGGCACCCACGAGCATCTCGAGATACTCACGCAGCACCGACTTCGAAGGCGGCTTCGGGGGAACTGTGGTCAACGTCTACTCCTTGCCCTTGTCTGCGTTGAACTCGATGGCGCGGACTTCGAGCAGCTGCGAGAGAAACTCCAGGCAGTCGACCTTCGCCTGTTCCTTGGAAACAAGGAACTCGGCCGCGACCATCTCCGCGATCTCCGCGCCGGTGTTCTTGCCGTCGATCTTTTCCCAGATGAAAGTGCCGGTGCTGTTCAGGTTGTAGATCGAGTCGATGTCGGCCCCCCGCGACGCCAGGGGAACGAGAATGTGCTCGCCGGAGACGATCCGCGAGACCACGCGCGACGACTGACGTGGGGACGCCTTCAGGTCCACCGGGCGGTCGGAAATGTCTTGAGCCACTGGAGACAAGGATAAAGGGAGAAGGGTGTACTGGCTAGGCGGCCGAGGCCGAGGCTCTGCGCGCCGCGGCGATGGCGGTTTCGTCTTTTCGGAACCGGAGCAGAAACGCGGGAACGCGCTCTGCGATGTCCCCGCAGGTGTTGACCACTCGAGCGGTCACATCTCGATCCCAGATCGGAGGGAAGGTTCGGGTAAAAAGACGCGCCGCGGCTTCGGCTGGATGGAGGCGCACCGCCTCTGAAACCTTCGCCTGCTCGAGAAAGAACAGAGTCGACAACCGACCTTGCGCGGTGGACCCGAAGCGTCCCATGCCGTGCCAGGGCGTACCGAAGGCCCGGACCGCACCTGGGTCTCGCGGGTCGAGAAGAACGCGATCATCGGAGAGGATCGTCCGGCTCGGCTCGAAGTGATTCCAGAGCCGAGCCGTGGTGGATTTGCCTGCGCCTGAGTGTCCGGCAAAAAGAAGCACTCCCGAACGATCCTGCACGCCGCAACTGTGGACTTCCAGAAGCCCGTCGCGCGACCAGCGCTGCTGGAACAGCATTTCGTCGAGCGGGAATCGCATGGCGGATCGTGGACCGGTTCCTTCGCCCGACGGCCGCGGAAAGAAAATGTCGCCCTTCGTGAAGGCGTCATCCATCAGGGCGGATTTGTAGATGGTGCGGCCGACGCGGAAGGTCAGAAGCAGGTGCTGCTCTTCTTGCTGATACGCGCGCCAGACGCCTTCCGATTCGAAGAGCAACTTGCCCGGCCGGGGCCCGTTCTTCCTGTGAACGGTGACATCGATGTCCTCCCCGGTTTTCACCAGAAACGGATCGGTGCGTTTGGGCCAGGAAATGATGGACTCATTCTCTCCGCGTGCGACGAGGACCGTGCCGCCCACCTTCAGGCGGTTGACGAACGTCGGCGCGGTCAAACCGCGCGAAGGGGAAGGGCGGCGGACGCTTGCGGCTTGGCCCGGCGCACCTGAAGCTGGATCAGCGGTTCAGCCTTCGGAACGTCGTGCTTCACCGAGGAACTGCAAGATCCGCAACCAGCCGGGTGCGAAAGATCGATCGACATCTCGGGTTCGGCGGCCAGTTTGCCGTGACCGAGACAACACGTCGCGTCCTTGCGATGACCGCTCTTCTCGCCCATCGCGGCAAATGCGCGGAGATGCGTGATCTCGCAGAAGTGAGGAATCATGCCTTCGATGTCGCCCGTTTCCATCTCGGCGGCACCCGGACAGTTCCCACACAGCGGCATCAGATTGCAGGTGCGGCACGAGTCGTTGTGCTGCCACTTGCGCGCTCGCAGCTTCGGGAAAAATTCGTTCCAACCTTCGGCGAACTCGCCGCCATCCTTGAGGCTGAACGAATGCCGCCTCGAAAGCTGGCACATCTGCATGTTTCCGTAGGGGTCGACGGTGAAGGAGTTCTCACCCGCACCGCAGGTGTAGACGAACTCGGCGGCAGCACCCTCTTCGGGTTGGCAGGTCCGTTCGCAGAATTCCTCAAAATCCGCCATGCGCGCAGGATTGTCGAGATCCAGGGCGACCACTTGTTCAGGACTCAGTTGAAGCTGGCCATTGCGGTTCGCACCGCAATCAACGCGCGGATTCAGGAAACCGTCAAAGCGAAAGGTCGTGCCGATCTCCTTGGCGAAGTTCTCCATGTCCGCAACTTCGTGCTGGTTGATGGTCAGCGCCATCGTCTTCAGCTTGACCGGAATACCGCGGGACATCAGCTTGGAAATTCCGGCGCGGCACTTCTCGAAAGAGCCCGGGATCTGGGTCACGGCCTCATACGTTTCCTTCGTATGTCCGTAGACACTGATCTCCACCAGCATGGGCGGATGCTCGGCCAGAAGGTCGGCGATACGATCGGTGACCAACGTGCCGTTTGAGAAGAGCGTGACCAGCAGGCCGCGCTTCACCGCATGAAGGTAGACCTCGGCGAAGTCGGGACGCACGAAGACTTCGCCGCCCGTCATCACCAGGAAGAAGCAACCCTGGTCGGCCATTTCGTCGACCAGTTTCAGCAGGCGTGGGGTGTCAAGCTCGCGGGCGATCTCGGACGCGTCGCCAGGCAACTCATTCACGTAGCAATGAACGCAACGGAGATTGCAGCGAAAGGTGGTCTCGAGGACGCCGTTGAGGGGCGCCCGACCGCGGCCAAAGGAAAGAGTTGAAAAACTCTTTTCGGCGATGCGGGAGGCAGGAAGGGTAGCGGTCACAGCGAACGGTCGATCTGGCTAGTGGCTAGGCGGAATGCAGCCATCAGCTCCCGTTGTTCTTACAGATCGATTTGCTGCAGGAGGGCGGGTTGGGCCCGCCTGCGCCGGAGCTGGTCTTGCAGCCCGCAACCGCGAGTTCGTCACCCGCGATGCGGACGCGAAAAATCTTCGGCGCTTCGTAAGGACGGCCGGTTTGAACCGCGGCGGAACTGGCCATATGTGCTCCAGAAGGAAACTGAAAGAAGGCGGATTAAGACGAGAGGATGAACGGGCAGCGTACTTCACAATCTTCGTCCGTGGCAACAACGGACGTGCGACGGGTCACCGCACGCTGGCGGGGCGCACGAAACGTCGGGGGACACGCAGCAAAAGGCGGCTCAAGCTCAACACGATGCGGAGGTAACGCGTCGCAAACGACTCGGTGGATTCCCAGACCGCCAGAATCGCGGTATCGGGAGTCTTGGGGTCGAGATAGGCCCCCTGATCACCCTTTGTCCGGATCGATCGCCTCGAGCGAAACAGGACGCGATGAAGGCGAAGGCCGTTCAACGTCCGAAGAAGAACGACATCGCCCAAGCGGGGCGGGGCCTTCATCGGCTGGAGTCGGATTTTCCCGCCATCCATGAGAGCAGGCTCCATGCACGTCCCGGTCACCGTAAGTTCGGCGCCGAGGTCGAGGGTGAGCGACTCTCGAATCCAGAGTTCGGCCACGTCTGCAGACGCGATTCGCTCAGCGATCGTCATAGCGGGTTCTGCCCCGTCGGGGCAGGCGACGGCAAGGCCGCGGCGAGGATATTGAGGATACGACGCAAGGGAGTCGGCCGAGCCAGTGTGCGTCCTGGAATGGGCGAAGGAAGCAACATCTTGCGCATGAACACGGAGCGGTCAGGCGCCAGCTGAAATCGGAGGCGAGCAAGATCAAACAGACTCAGGGGCGGCGTCCCCTCTCTCCATTGCTCGATCCACCGTGCGACGGAGGGCGGACACGACCGGTAAGCCGCGCGGTCGAGGTCGCGAATCGGTCGCGAATCGGGAAATCGCCTCATGCAGGCGTGCGTCATCGCCGCGAGAGCCGGAAGCGCACCGCTTTCTCTCGCTCTCGCCATCAAGGGATCCGGGTCGGGAAGGAACGCGTCCATGGCATGAAGAAAATCACGATAGTGAAATTCATTCGCCACGAATCCGTGCTGAAAGGCGGTGTGCAGCGACAGATGAATCAACAGGTCCGCGTCGCTGA
>JBDTQB010000009.1:0-33846 GCA_039932395.1 Vicinamibacteria bacterium
AACGTCTCCTGCACCTTGGCCTGGCCGAGAATGACTTCCTTGAACGCGGGAGCCAAGCGACCTTCGAGGGCCTTGGTCAGGTCGTCCACGACGTCGTAGATGACGGTGTAGAGGCGGACTTCGATGTTGTCGCGCTCGGCGAATTCGGTCGCCTTGCGCTCCGGACGGACGTTGAAGCCGACCACGATGCCTTCGGACGCTGCCGCCAGTAGAACGTCGCCTTCGTTGATCGCGCCGACGCCCGAACGGATGATGCGGAGGCGGATCTTGTCCTGCGGGATCTTCTTCAACTGCTCGGACAGCGCTTCGACGGAACCCTGAACGTCGGCCTTCAAGACCAGAGGCAGTTCGATGGGACCGTCGGTTGCCCCGGGCTTCGAAATCGCTTCGAGGCGAATGCGCGACTGAAGGGCAAGCTGCTTGTCCTTCTGTTTCTGCTGCCGGAACGAAACGATCGTATGTGCCTTGACCGAGTCTTCGACCACGAACAGCGAATCTCCAGGCTCTGGAACATCATCGAGACCCTGAATTTCAACCGGCGTCGACGGGCCGGCTTCGCGAATCCGCTCGCCACGGTCGTTCATCAGAGCGCGGATGCGGCCTGAGACGGCGCCCGCGACAACCACGTCGCCGATCCGGAGTGTTCCGTCCTGAACAAGAATATTGGCAACCGGACCGCGGCCCTTGTCGAGACGTGACTCGATAACCGCGCCACGCGCCGGCTTATCGGGCGTCGCTTTGTATTCGCCGAGGTCGGCCTGAAGCAGGATCATTTCGAGAAGCTGATCGAGATTCTGTTTCTTCTTCGCCGAAACGTTGACGAAGACGGTCTGACCGCCCCACTCTTCAGGGAGAAGGCCGCGATCGGCCAACTGCTGACGGATACGATCCGGCTGTGCTTCCGCCTTGTCGATCTTGTTGACCGCGACGACGATCGGAACGCCGGCCGCCTTCGCGTGATCGAGCGCTTCGAGCGTCTGGGGCATGACACCGTCATCGGCTGCGACGACGAGGACAACGATGTCGGTGACCCGCGCGCCGCGCGAACGCATCAAAGTGAAGGCTTCGTGGCCGGGGGTATCGAGGAAGACCACCGCGCGGTCGCGCACTTCGATCTTGTAGGCGCCAATGTGCTGGGTGATGCCGCCGTGCTCGCGCTCGGCCACCCGCGTTTCGCGAATCGCGTCAAGAAGCGATGTCTTACCGTGGTCAACGTGACCCATGACGGTGACGACAGGTGCGCGCGGGATAGCGCCCACGCTGCTCGTCTCTTCGCTCTGTTCCAAGACCACTTCTTCTTCGTAGGATCGAACCGTCGCGTCGTATCCGAACTCGCGGCAAACGTCTTGCGCGATCTCGATGTCGAGCGTCTGGTTGACCGTCAGCATCAGTCCCTTGCCGATCAGATACTTGAGGATGTCGCGGTTCTTGGCGTCGGGCATGCGCTCCGACAGTTCCTTGACCGTGACGCCTTCGGTGATCGTGATCGGACGCAGTGGACCTGTCCACTTCGGACGTTCCTGAGCGACGATCGGCGTGATCTCGCGGGCTCCCTTGTCGCGCGACTGGCGGCGGGCGCCGATTCCAGGACGGTACATTCCGGGACGATTACCGGGAGACGACGGCTGCGACGTCGGAGACGGAGGGCCGCCCGGACGCCCCGCTGGACCCGTGGTCGTGGTCGTCGGTGCGCCGCGCATGCCTGGCGTGCCGCCACGAAGCCCGGGACGCTGCGGAGGAGCCCCGGGACGGGTCGCCACGCGATGCTGGCCGCTGGTGCGGGACGGCGAAGCAATGGGACGGATCGCACGGATGATTGGAGCAATCGGTCGGACCACCAGGGGCGTCGGCGGGGCGACCGGCTCGGTTGGAGCGGCCCCTTCCGGCGCGTCCGGCGCCGCCGCTTTCGCGACGGCAGCGGGACGGCCGACGGGACGAAGAGGTGCGATGCGAGGCGTCATGCGAACAGGAGCAGCGGATGGGCCGACCGCGGGGACTCCCCCTTCGATGACATCGTCGTCACCGAGGCCGGAGTCGCCTTCGCTCGAAGGAGATTTGGAGGCTGAACTCCCGTCGACGGCCGACTCGGCTTGGACAACGGGCTCAGGCTCGGCCACCACGGCAACCTTCCGCGCCCGTCCGATGGGGGCTACGGTGATGGGCGCTCGCGGCTCGACCGGCGCCTCAACGACCGGCACTGGAGCCGCGACCGGAACGTCTTCCGGGGCCGTGACTTTCGCACTGACCTCGGGCTTCGCAACGACAGGAGGCTCGGGTGCAGGCTCGACCGGCTTGACCGCGACGCGGGGCGCGAGTCGCACGGCGGGAGCGGCCGCGACCACCGGCGCCTGGGCGGCGGCTGGTTTGGGGCGAGGCACGCCAGACTTGCGCGCGGCGCGTTCCTTCTCGGCTTCCACGGCCGCGAGTTCGCGCGCTTCGCGCTCTGCTGCGACCTTGGCTTCGCGGTCGCGTTCGACCTGATCGCGCTCGCCTTCGTCCTCGTCTGAGCCGTAAACACGGTTCTTCCTGGAGCCCTGCGACTCGAGACGGACATGGCGCTTGAATTTGGTGGCCTGGTCTTCGTCGACGGAGCTCGACGGGGCCTTCGCCTCGATTCCCATCGCCTTGAGCTTGTCGATGATCTCCTGCGAGGAGAGACCGAGTTCGCGGGCGAGTTCGTAGACGCGGGGTTTAGGCATGAAGCTTTTTTATCGACCTGTTTCTGAACGGATGGAAGGTACGGAAATACGATGAGTCGGGAAGGAGCCAACGACCACGGGCGTTAAGCAGGATCCCCGGTGGCCGGAGCCACGGCGGCCTCGCCGCCCTCGGAGCCCGTTTCCGCGGGCGCTTCCTTGACAACAACCTTCGGAAGCGCCGCGGTGGCCGCTTCCTTGAGCTGAATGGCGGTCGCTTCGTCGATGTCGATCGAAGCAAACTCTTCGGTCGTCATCTGGAGCAGATGATCGAGACCCTGAACGCGGGCCTCCATCAAACGCTGGACGATGTCTTTGTCGATGCCGTCCATCATGCGGAACTCGGAGAGCTGCGCCGCCACTTCAAGGCGCTTCTCCTCCTCGCTCTTGATCTCGATGCGCCAGCCGACGAGCTTGGCCGCGAGGCGAACGTTCTGTCCGCGCTTGCCGATGGCCAGAGACAACTGCTTGTCTTCGACAACCACTTCCATGATCTTCTGCTCGGTGTCGACCACCTGGACACGCGAGACCTGGGCAGGCTGCAACGCCGCCTTCACGAGGGCGATGGGATCGTCATCCCACTCGATGATGTCGATCTTCTCGCCGCGCAGTTCGCGGATGACCGCCTGAACACGCGTGCCCTTCATGCCGACGCAGGCGCCGATCGGATCAATGTCCTTGTGGGTCGACTCGACCGCCACCTTCGCGCGCTCGCCGGGCTCACGCACGCAGGCGCGGATCTTGACCGTGCCGTCGAAGATCTCGGGGACTTCCATCTCCAGCAGCTTGCGAAGGAGCGCGCCATCAGTGCGGGACACCGTGACCTGAGGACCGCCGCGGGTGGAGCGCTGGACGGAGAGAATCGCGACACGGATGCGATCACCGGTCTGGTAGTTCTCGGCGCGGCTCTGTTCCTTGCGCGGAAGAACGGCTTCCGTGCGGCCCAGGTCGATGATGTAGTCGGTGCCTTCCTGGCGCTTGATCACTCCGTTGAGAACGTCGCCGCGGCGCCGCTCAAACTCGGCGATGACGTTGTCGCGCTCGGCATCGCGAACCTTCTGGAAGATGACCTGCTTCGCGGCCTGCGCGGCGATGCGGCCAAGACCCTCGGTCTGTTTGGGGAACTCGATCTCCATCCCGAGTTCGGCTTCGGGAATGAGTTCGCGCGCCTGGTCCAGGCTGATCTCGATCTCTTCGTCGGTGACCTTTTCGACCACTTCCTTCACTGCGAAGACATCGATGTCTCCGCTTTCGTGATTGAAGCGGCTGCGCAGGTCTTCGTCGTTGTTGAAGAAGCGCTTGGCGGCTTGAAGAATGGCGTCCTCGATCGCGCGGATCACGACCTCGGGGTCGAGATTCTTCTCTCGGGAGACCTGCTCGATGCGTACTTTCAGCTCGTTAGCCATGATTTACCTGAACGAAATCTCTCTTTGGGCGTGGCGCAAAGCTGCAAACGGAACAGCGATTTCAGCGCCTTCCCGGCCCTTGTTGTCGCGAGGGACGATGCGGATGTCTATGTCGCTCACCGATTGAACGCGGCCCGTCACTTCTTTCACGGACTCCTTGGCGCCTGACGACGCTTCGGTTGCGGCCGCACTCTCGGGATCGACAAACGCGATGTGAATGTTCTTTTCGACCACCCTTTTGAAGTCGGCCGCCGTCTTGAGCGGACGCGTCATCCCGGGGGACGACACTTCGAGGGTGTACGAGCGACCAACCGGATCTTCGACGTCCAGGATCGCGGAGATCTCGCGCGAAGCGTTCTCCAGTTCGTCCAGACTGATCCGTTCCGGCTTGTCGAGATAGACGCGGACGATGGGACCGGATCCACCGCGTTTCAGCTCGAGATCGACGAAATCGAGGCCTGAAGATTTGGCGACACGCTCGGCGACCTCGCGGACGAAGACCTCTATTTCCAGTCCCTTACGGGGGTCTCTCTCTCTGTGAGGCGCGCCTGCGACCAAATTTTCACCGGCCTTAGAAAAGTTCTCGACGGAAAAAAAAGAGTGGGCATCGGCCCACTCAAGCAGGGGCCAGTATACCGGTCACCGCTTGTTTCCGGCAAGGGCTATCCACTTTAATGTGACGATCTTGGGCGGTTGGCAACCTTCCAAGACACCGTCGGCTGGGTGCTCAATCAGGACTGATATCGCCGCTGGCGTGGCTGCGCCGGAGCCGAGTGATGAGAGGCCGCATCGACACAAATGTTCCCAGGAAGATCGCGGGGGCGAACAGGGCCCATGCAAGCATGGCGTGAAGACAGGTCAATCCAAATTCTTCGATGAACTTCGGCAGATCGGATCGAGCCAGATCGAGGACTTCGGTTGGCGAAAACGAAACGTTCGGAGCTCCGAGAATCCACTCGCCCAAGCGGACGAACCCGAAGATCATCGGGATCTGAATCGGATAGACGGCGTAGTTCACGGCGTGGGTCAGGGGCTGAGGTGCTCGAAGGATCAGGGCGGCGAGGAAGCAGCACGGGATCGACGCGCCCATGATGGGAAACACGCCGAAGGTGACTCCGATAGCCACGGCGAGGGCCAGTTGCCGGGTCGAACTCCCCTGCAGAATCAGGGTCTCGAACGGAAGGCCGATGTATCGATGGAAGTAGCCCCGATCCTCAGGCCCGGTCATTCGCACCCTTCTCGAGGCTCAGCCAACGTGGATCCGGGGCCGGTCCTGGGGTTTCCTTACCGCCCGACGAAGGACTTCGCGCGTGACTGGCGCAGTGTCGCCTTCTCCAAGAAAGATGTATTTCAGGACGTAGGAAATCGGATTGCCTTCCGTCCACCCGAAGTAGGCGTGCGATGTCTGCTGCGACGTCGTCTGCGCCTTCAGCAGGATGGCTGCGATCGCGTTGGGAATGGCGGGTGCCGTGCAACGAAGGATGCGGTGCGGGCCAATCTTCACGCCACGGACATCAATGTCGTCCTCGAACGCTGAGGCATCGCCTTGAACCATCTCGAGAAACACTACGGGCTCTCCGCCATTGAGGGAGTGGTCCTCACGCGCCTGATTTTCCTTGCGCGCGTACTCCTCGATGGTGCGCTTGTCGGGCCGATGCGCAATGATCCGGACCGGATTCGGAGCGAAGGACGACAGAAAATCGGCGGCTTTGGGACTGAGCTTCACTTCCCCGATTCGCAGTTCGGTCGAGCGCATCGCACGCGACGTGATAGAGACCACGACAATCGTGAAGATGAAGAACGAGGCGATCTTCAGCCCTTCCGGTCGCTCCAGAATGTTGAGCGTTGTTGTATAGCCGAACACCAGGGTCATCAGTCCGTAAACCCAGAAGATGGTGCGGTTGCGGTGCGCGATCGTGACCGCCACGGCGGCCGATGTCATCAAAACAAGAACGCCCGTCGCATAGGCGCCGCCTTGGGCGTTCACGTCGGCGTTGAAGATTCTCGTGACGATCAGGCTGATCAGGGTGAAAACCAGGACCAGCGGCCGAGTGGCGCGGGCCCAGTCGGGCGCCATGCCGTACGGCGGGAGATAGCGCGGCACCAGATTGAGCAAGCCCGCCATGGCGGACGCGCCGGCGAACCACAGAATCACGATGGTGGAGAGGTCGTAGACCGTTCCGAATCCGTCACCCAGAAAACTGTGGGCCAGGAAGGAGAGTCCGCGGCCATACGCCTTGCCGCCTTCCTTGAACTCGCCCGCGGGGATGAGCACCGTGGTGACGAATGATGAGGCGATGAGCGCCACGCTCATGATCAGCGCGGCGGTCGCGAGCAGCTTACGGGTGTTGCGGATTCGCCCAGCGGGACGCGCGGGAATATCGTCTTCGCGACCCCGAACCAAAGGCATCACTGCAACCCCGGTCTCGAAACCCGACAGACCGAGTGCCAGTTTCGGGAACAGCAGGAGTGCGATTCCGACCGCCATCCACGGGCTCCCGTGCTGAGTCATCACCGCTGTCCACCAACCATTCAGCAAGTCTCCCCGCTGAAACACCTCATTCATGGCGATGCCGACGACCACGACATTGAGGGCCAGGTACAAAGCGACGATGAACACCGCGAATCCAATGGCTTCCCTGAAGCCAATCATGAACACGGCACCCAGACCCACCAAAAGCATGGACGTGACGAGGACGGTGTGATGCTCCACGATGTCGGGCACGAACGGGTTCTCGGCGATGTGCGCGGTCGCGTCGGCGGCCGACATCGTCATCGTGATGATGAAATCCGTGAACGCGAAACCCAGCAGAACGAGGACAAACGCCTTCCCCTTCCATCGCGGCAGCAATTCCTCCAGCATCAGGATGCTGCCCTGGCCGTGAGGCGAGTGCTTGGCGACCTGCGCGTAGATGGGAAGCGCCACGCACAACGTGACGATCACAAGGATCAGGGTCGCGATCGGGGACAGAACTCCCGCCGCAAGGATCGCTATTCCAGGCTGATAGCCAAGGGTCGAGAAATAGTCGACGCCGGTGAGGCACATGACCTGCCACCATGGAGCCGTCGAATGGTGGTTGGGCTTTTCATTCCTGCCGTGGAGGAGCCAGTCTCCGAGCCATCTGCCGTCACGCGGGGGGATGGCTCGAAGCGATTGCGATTCTGAGGCGTCGCTTTCGCCCGAAGGGTTCATTGCTTCCGCAAGCATATCGGAGAATGAAGTTCGATCCTCAAGACCGCCCTCACACACAGGCTCCGAACGCAGTATCCTCTGCAGCCTGATGAGCCGAGATTGGGACGACCTACGTAAGGATTTTCCAGGGACCGCCGAACGGGTCTACCTGAATGCCGCAGCTGGATCGATCACGCCCCGCTGGGTTCGCGAGGCTTTGGCCCGCTACCAGCTTGAGCTTGAAGAAGGCGGCGACGATCACTGGGATCTGTGGCTCGCGCAGATGGAAGTGGTGCGCGAACGCGTCGCGCGCTTCGTCGGCGCGCAGGCGGACGAGATCGCGTTCGTCACGAATTCATCTGAAGGCATGAATATCCTCGCTGACCTGGTGTCGGCCGACGGGCCTGTTCTGTCGGACGAGATGGAATTCCCCACCGTCACTCTCCCCTTCCTCCACCGCGGCGCGCAAATGCAGTTCGTCCCCGCGATCGAAGGCGAACTCCGTCTCGAAATGTTCGATGAGACCCACGCACCTCGCGCCGCTTCCATCGCGGTCAGCCATGTCCAATACTCAAATGGCTTCCGCATCGACCTTGAAGCGCTGGGAGCCTTGAAGGGCCGTCGTCCGCTGCTGGTTTGCGGATCGCAGTCAATTGGAGCGTTCGAGGTGGACGTTCAGGCCATGCAGATCGACGGCCTGGCCTGCGCGGGCCATAAATGGCTGGCGGCAGGTTACGGCGCCGGTTTCGTTTACATCAGCCGCGAGTTGTTGAAGCGCGCGCCACATAGTCTGGGCTGGCGCAGCGTCAAAGACCCGATGTCCTTCAACAATCGGTCCGGCGTTCCTGTCTCGGCGGCGCGGCGGTACGAGTTGGGATGTCCCTCGTTTCCGGGCATCTTCGCGCTGGGCGCCGCGATCTCGTATCTCGACGGCATCGGCCGCGACCGCATTCAGGCGCGTGTTCTTCAGCTCAATACCGCGCTGACCTCCGCCCTTCGCCACGAAGACTTTGAAGTGCTGTCGCCCTCCGGTTCGGGACGGTCGGGTGAAACTCTCGTCTCCATCGCCAACGCCGTGGGCGTGACTGAGTACCTTCGCGCTAAGGGAATCATGGTGACGCAAAAGCCTGAAGGCATCCGCGTCTCAACGCACTTCTACAACAATGACGACGACATCGAGAAGCTCATCACCGCGCTGAAAAACTATCGGGAAGCCGACGCCGTCCCCGAAGAGGATTAGTTGTCGCCCTTCCGTCCCGTGAGGTCGAGCGTGCTCGTAGTTGCGTTCTTTTTGGCCGCGACGGCAGCACGCACAACCCGGGCACAAAGCGCCCCGACCCTTTCCCTCTCTCGCGAACGCATCCTCTCGGTGGCGCGCGACATCATCAAGGCAGCGCGCTTCTCCACGTTGGTCACTGTTGGGGAAAAGGGCCAGCCCCAAGCCCGCATTGTCGATCCTGTCGAGCCCGATTCCGCATTCGCGGTGTACTTCGCGACCAACCCCAAGAGCCGCAAAGTCGCTCAGATCCGCAAGGATGCACGCGTCACCCTGCTCTACTTCGACGCCCCGCGGGCCGCGTACGTGACGCTCGTGGGTTCGGCCACCGAAGTCAAAGGCCCTGAGAAAGCAGCTCATCGCAAGGCCGACTGGAACGAATTCTTCGCAGCCGACCGGCCCAACTCCTACGTGCTGTACAAGGTCGTTCCCATTCGGGCTGAAGTGGTCAGCGCGAAGGATGGCCTGTCCGGCGATCCGACGACGTGGCAACCGGAAATCGTCGAGTTCAAGTAGAGCGCCCCGACGATCCGACGCCGTTTGGTACACTCTAAGTGCTCCCATGCCCGATACTTCCGCCGAAACCATCGAAGCACAACGCTCTTTGACGAAGGCCGATATCGTCGCCGGAGTGGCTCGTCGGCTCGACGTCACCCAGGTTCAGGCGGCGATTGTCGTCGACTCCTTCTTGAAGGGTGTCGTCTCTGCTTTGAAGAAGGGCGAGGAAGTGGAAATCCGCGGTCTCGGCTCGTTTCGTTTCCGATCCCGCGCGCCCCGCAAGGGCCGGAATCCCAAGACGGGCGAGCGTGTCGAGGTTCCGGCGAAGCGCGTTCCCTACTTCAGAATGGGCAAGGAACTCAAAGCCATTCTGGGCGGCAGCGGCGAACCTTCGTAGATCGCGGGCCGAGCATTTCCAAACTACATAGCCGCGTCCCCCGCGGCTGAATCCAACTCGGAGCTGTTGGTTTAGCCTGCGTCACCTCCTGTGGTGGCGGAGCATGCCGCCATTGACGTAGGCGTGGCCGCGGCCGTCGACAACCAACTCGTTTCCTGCCGGGGGCTTTGAGACTCTGCTCAGATCACCATAGGTGACGAGCGTGCCGTCTGACTCCCTACGGAGGAGAAGGCCCTCCCGCCCCGAGACGACGAGGAGACGTCCCTCATTTCGCTCCTACCCTGGAGGTCGACGGCCATGTCCTCGCCCGAGCCCCAGTCGGAGAACCACAGACGATTCTCGTGCCAGCGCGGCGCCGGAATTCGCCGTCCGGTTGAGCGGCGAGGGCCCTCAGGCCGTCTGCGTGGACCTCGTCCGCTCCAACGTATTTTCTACGCCCCTTGCGAGGAAGCTCGCCACTCGATGGAGAGCTTCCTGCCCTGCTGAGCGCAGTCTCGAAGATAGAGATTGATCAGTGTTTGGTACGGAATCCCCGAGGATTCAGAGCTCTCTCTGAAAAACTGGATCGTCGGCTGATCAATGCGAAGGGTGATCTGCTTTTTGAGCCTGCTCGCGTGCGGGTTCTTCCCAGCCTGCGAAAAGTCGTATTTCTTTCTCATTCTCCTTGGCCTTCTTGGGATCCCACTCGAAGGGAGCGACGCGCACACCGACATTGTAGCTACATGGCCGCTACGCGCGAAACGATGCCGCCCTATGGCAAAGGAACGATGGCGGGGGTCGCGTCCTTCTGCCCGCGAATCCTGAATCCGAACAGACCGCGGCTTGTCACAAGCGCCTGCGGGATCAACGCATCTCCCCTGTGTTCGTAGGCCGCAAAAAGCGCGAACTGAGAACGCTCCTTCCAGAACCGGAACCCAAGTTCGGCGCGGAAGTCTGTGACTCTCTTCCGGTCGAAGTTCGGCGACGGCTCGGCGCGCACGATTCTTACGTCGGCCAGTAGGAACGCGGCCCGGTTTCCCTTTCTCACGAGATCGATATCGCCCGAGAGTCGTCCCTCAAGGTTGTAGCGAACCCCGGATGAGAGTGTCGCAACTGCAGTGGATGCGCCGAAGGCTCCGCCACGATGCCAGCGCTCCGGCCAGGGAGACTCGTAGCGGACACCGGCAAAGTTCCAGTCGATCGCCTGAATTTTGTCGCGGTCCTGCACGTGACGTGAGACATGGTGGAAGAACGGGGTCACCTGGCCTCTTCCCACCTGCCGGCGGACGCCAAGTTCCAGCGAGTAGTTCGCCTGCACCGCTTCGAAGGACCGCACGCGATGTCCCAGGATGGTCTGGACGTTGGGATTGAAGAACGCGGTCCACTTCCCCTTCTCATACAAATCCACGCGCGCGCCGATCCAGCCAACCCACGCGAACTCTTCATTGGCTTGCGAGTAGCGAGCGGCCTCCAGCTGGGGTCCCATGGAAGAGAGGAATTTGCCGCCGTCGGTCTGGCCGCTGGCCGACACTCCGCCCATCAAGAAGACAAACGCAGCCGTCGCGACCAGTCGAGTGGGATTCACCTGTCCGTCCATTTCTATGTGTGAGAAGCCAGCGTGAAGATACGCGTCAGGCTTGGGAGATCCCAAGAAAATGGTGCCGGAGGTGGGGGTCGAACCCACACGTCCCGAAGAACGCGGGATTTTGAGTCCCGTGCGTCTGCCAGTTCCGCCACTCCGGCTGAGAGGGCAAGGCGCGGAAGTCTATCAGCCCAGGAGCGATTCATGCGCCCTTTTGTGAGGCCGATGAATCTCGCGATGGGTCGCGCGAACGTCTAGCAGCCCGTGGTGACCTCACCGCGGAGTGCGAGCGCAACGTAAACTCCCGCCCCCGTGAACATCATCGGCCTCTCGGCCTACTACCACGACTCCGCCGCGTGCCTTGTCCAGGACGGAGTGATCAAAGCGGCCGCCCAGGAAGAGCGCTTCAGCCGAAAGAAGCACGACCATCGCTTCCCTATCGGCGCGTTCAACTATTGCCTGAAAGAAGGCGGACTCAAAGGTCCAGAGGAGGTCGACTACGTCGTCTTCTACGACAAGCCTTTGATGAAGTTCGAGCGGTTGCTCGAGACGTACCTGGCCTACGCCCCCGCGGGCATCTCTTCTTTTCTTAAAGCCATGCCTTTGTGGCTCAAAGAGAAGCTGCACATGCGGACCGAGATTCGCAAGGCGTGCGGCTACGAAGGCAAGGTGCTCTTCGGCGAACATCATGAGTCGCACGCGGCTTCCGCTTTCTATCCATCGTCCTTCGACGAAGCGGCCGTGATCTGCTTCGACGGAGTTGGCGAATGGGCCACCACCAGCTTCTGGACCGGCAAAGGACATCAGCTGGAATCCAAAGGCGAAATTCTTTTCCCGCACTCAATCGGCCTGCTCTATTCAGCCTTCACGTACTACACGGGATTCAAGGTGAACTCCGGTGAGTACAAGGTCATGGGCCTGGCTCCGTATGGCGAACCCAAGTACGTGGACGCCATCTACGAGCACATTCTGGATCTGCGCGACGACGGTTCGTTCCATCTCAACATGGATTACTTCGACTACTGCGCCGGTCTGACCATGACCAACGCGAAGTTCGATCAGGTCTTCGGCGGTCCGCCCCGCAAGCCGGAGGCGCGGCTCACCCAGCGCGAGATGGACCTCGCGGCCAGCGTTCAGCGCGTCACCGAAGACGCCATGCTGCGCATCGCGCGCCATGTTCACAAAGAAACAGGCATGGACAATCTCTGCCTCGCGGGCGGTGTCGCCCTCAACTGCGTCGGCAACGGCCGCCTGCTGCGCGAAGGTCCCTTCAAGAAGATCTTCATTCAACCGGCGGCAGGTGACGCCGGCGGCGCCATCGGCTCAGCCCTGGCGGTCTGGCACCGCTATCTCGACAAGCCTCGCGCGGCCTTCACCGGAAAGCCGGCGATGGACCGTCAGCTCGGTTCCTACCTGGGGCCCGCGTACGCCGACGCCGACGTGCAAGCGGTTCTCGCCGCCAAAGGTGCTAAGGCAACGCGCCTCGATGACGCGGCGCTGCTTCCCAAGGTCGCCTCGATGATCTCCGAAGGCAAGATCATCGGATGGATGACCGGCCGTATGGAGTTTGGTCCGCGCGCGCTGGGTGGTCGTTCCATCCTTGGCGATGCTCGCAATCCCGACATGCAGAAGCGCATGAATCTCAAGATCAAGTACCGCGAATCCTTCCGTCCCTTCGCGCCCTCGGTGCTGGCGGAACACGTGAGCGAGTGGTTCGACATTGATCGCGAGAGTCCGTACATGCTGCTGGTAGCCCAAGTCGCGAAGAAGCATCAGATTCCGATGACCAGTGAGCAGGATCAGCTCTTCGGCATCGAGAAGCTGAATATCCCGCGCTCGAAGATTCCCGCCGCCACTCACGTTGACTACTCGGCCCGCATCCAGACCGTCCATCGGGAAACCAACCCGCGCTACTACGATCTGATCAACGAGTTCTATAAGCTCACCGGCTGCCCGGTGGTCGTCAATACGTCATTCAACGTGCGCGGCGAGCCCATCGTCTGCACGCCGGACGACGCCTACCGCTGCTTCATGCGTTCCGACATCGACGTGTTGATCGTCGATCAGTGGATCTTCATGAAGGAAGAACAGCCCGTGGTCGAGGATGACAAGAAGTGGATGCAGGAGTTCGAGCTTGACTAGCGATCACGTGATTCCCCCCGCCACGGCGAAGGACCTTCGCAACTTCGGCATCACCTTCGGAGCGGTCACAGCACTCACGGCCGCGATGTTCGCCTACAAGGGCCGCATGAATCCGGCACAGGGATTCGCGGTCGCGTCGGTGATCTTCTTCTTGCTCGGCTTCCTGCTGCCCGGCGTCCTGCGGCCGTTTTTCGGTCCGTGGATGAAGTTCGCCGAAATCCTGGGCTACATCAATACCCGGATTCTCCTCGGTGTCTTTTACTTCATCGGCGTCACCCCCATGGGCCTCGCCATGCGCGTCTCCGGCAAGGATCCCATGGGCCGAGTCTTCAAGAAGAAGGGCGTCACCTCCTACTGGAGCGCCGCGAACAAGCACGCCGACGGCACCCGCCACTTCGAACGCCAGTTCTAAGCATTCAAAAGTTTGGCGGTCGTTCCGGGGTCCTCGGACTCGGGCGTTGTGGAACGGGACTTGCTCTATAAGCCCCCGTGCGTCCTACGTTTTCAGCCAGATCCGCAGCCCTCAAAGGCGGTAGCACCGCTACTGGCGAGGAACGCAGCGCATATACCGGGGGAAACTCATCGCAACCGTTTCGCATCGCGCGATTTCCTCTTCACCATCCTTCCACCCTGTGTCCGTTAACGAACGGAGAGCGTCCATGAGCGAACTGGCAACTACCCTGTCAATCCCCGAAGGTCAGACCCTGAAAGATCTGGTTCAAGAGTATGAACGCCAGCTCCTGGTCATGGCGCTTGAGCTGGCCGGTTGGAATCAGCGCCGCGTCGCCGCGTCGCTTGGCCTGCTGCCTTCGACTCTGTCTGAAAAGATGAAGCGTCTCGGTCTTCGTCCGTCGCGTCAGGAGATGGTCGTGAACGACACCCTGTCCGCTCAATCACAGGCGCTCGCGGCGCAGTAGGCCGCCCAAGGCGGCTGTGCGCCTTTGCCTAAGCGCCGATGAAAGCCATCAGGCGCCGCCACAGCCTCTCCCACCACCGGAGATGCGGGCCGGCGGCGAGGGCGGCGTCGGTATCCAATTGCCGCCCGATGGCGAATCCGGCCTGAACCAACTCAGCCATGATCCGCGCCACTTCCTCGGCGCTGATCGGTCCGCGCTCGGACGGGTGTTTTCCGACAATTTCGTTCACGTTGTGGGTGCCGTCCATCAGCTTCCACACAAACAGGCCAACGCTCGAAAGTTGGTGGTAGACGCCGAAACGTGTCGGGTCAGCCAGCACCCAAATGGTGTCGCCCACGGCCGTGGGACGAGGCTGCAGGGTGATCCCTTCCCTCGCCTTGGGGCGATCTCGCTGGTGCATCAGCTCGACCATGTGATTCGCAACTCGTTTGTCCTGATCGAGCGTCTCGATCAAATCATCCCGGCGAAGCGCGAGCATCAGCACGGGCTCAACCACGACCAGAGTGGCGTCTCGCGGTGTGCTTGTCAGTAAGGCTGATTCGCCCACGATGTCCCCTGCTTCCAGACGAGCCACCGGATGGCTCCCCGAGGGATCCTCGCGAATCACGTCGACGCTACCGCGCCGAATCAGATAGCAGGCGTCGCCCGGATCACCTTGCTTGAAGATGACGGCACCCTTGGGAAACTCGAAGGCCTTCAGCCGCTGACCGAAATACTGAAGCCGCTCCGGCGTCAGCTTTTCAAACGGCCGCGTGCACTTCACGAATGAGCGCACAAGGGCCTGGTTCGCGGCTTCCACGAGAACTCCGCGCGCTTCGGGATACTTGTTGAGCACGTGGGTCAGATCCGAGCCTCGCAGCGCGGACGTCATCACGGGCTTCGTCGCCGTTACGCGAGCGGTGCGACGACGTGAAGGCAAGAGCAAGCCGATCTCGCCGAACATCTCTCCTTCAGAGAGGCGACACAGGGGCGCGCGGCCTTCGTGAGTGGCGATCGAGACTTCCACTTCGCCTTCCTCGATGAGAAACAGGCGGTCGGCGAGTTCCCCTTCGTCAAGAATCACCGTGTCCTTGGCGAAGGGCGTTTCCGTCAGATGCGACGCGAGTTCCTGACGCGCAACCGCAGGCAAGGCCGCGAACGCAGGGACACCGCGCAGCAGTCGCTGCTGCGGATCTCCGAAAGCGTTAGACGGGAACGGAAGGTCCATCGGGCGTCACTTCTCCTGAGTCCTGCGGTCGCTCGATTGTATCCGACGGTGGACGATCGCGCGGCTGCAAGCAACCTTCGGTGAAGGTCAGCCGGCCTTCGATAAGGGAAGGCGCAGGCGGGCGCACACGCCGTGGCGATCGGTTCTGTTTTCCAGAATCAACGCGCCGCCGTGGCCTTCCGCGATCTGGCGCGTCAAGACGAGACCGATGCCCGAGCCGCCCGGCTTCGTGCTGAAGAAGGGCACAAACAGGTTCGCGCTGGTCGGAAGACCGGGGCCATCGTCCTCCACCAGAATCTCGAGCGCTCCATTCGCGATATGCCAGCTCAGCCGAACCCCACCACCCATCTCCTCAGCCGCTTCCACGCCGTTGCGCACCAGATTGATCAGGGCCTGTTCGAGCTGGGTGACATCGGCGGGCAACGTGATCGCGGGACCGGCTTCAACGACGACGCCACGGCGCACTTCTAAAGCGGTGACGCGCCGAATGAGTTCCGAGATGTCGACCGGAGCAAGTGCTGGCGCGGGCAGACGGGCGAGGCGCGCATAGGCTTCGGTGAAACGTGCCAGGGATTCGGAACGCGAAGCGATGACGGCAAGGCCCCGGCGAAGGTCGTCATCGAAATCCTCAGGCCGCGGGGTGCGTGTGAGCAAGGTGCCCAGGCTTCCAGCGATCGACTGAATGGGCGCGAGCGAATTGTTCAGTTCGTGGCCAATGACGCGGATCAGACGCTGCCAGGCCTGACGCTCCTCGTCGCGCAAGGCGCGGCTGACGTTCGCCAGCACCAGCAGATGATGCGGCCGGCCACCCTGCCGAAAGAGAGAACGTCGAACCTCAAACCTTCCCGGCCGGCCCGCGAAGCCCGCGTCCATGACGCGAGGGGCGTCGCCACGCAGTGCTTCGCCCAGTCCCAGGTCGGTGGCGGTCCGACCGATGGCGCGCTCCTGCGCCATGCCGAGAAGCGTCTCGCCCGCGCGATTCACCAGACGAAGTTGTTCTCCCTCATCGAACGCGAAGACGGCGACGTCGATCTCCTCCATGACGCTGCGAAGGAGGCCCGTGGCTTCCAAAGCACCCAGGCGCTGATGCTTCAGCGTCTCCGCGAGAGTGTTGACCTCGAACAGAACCTGCGACAGCGCGTCGTCGCCGCCGCGACCGCGCGCGCGGAAGGAAAAGTCCTCTTCGCGCAGCGCGGCAAGGAGGTTGGACACCGTCTGCATCGGTCGGATGACGCTCATCTGCGCGGCTCGCGCGAGGCCCACCCAGAAAGCGATGAGAAGAATAGACACCGTCCATCGAAGCTCGTTGTCGTTCGTGCGTCCCCAAAGCCAGCCAAGGAGAAATAATGACCCCGGCAGGCCCGCGAGGACCGCGAAGAAAAAGACACGGCCGTCGAGAGAGAAGGGGCGTCTCTTCATCTGGGATCGCTCAGGTCGAACGAAATGATACGCGGCAGGCTCGGGCTCGCCGCGCATCAGCGCTAAAGCCCGTGTCGCTCAATGCGCCGGTAAAGCGCGCTCCTTGAGAGGCCCAAGGCGTCCGCCGCGCGGGTCACGTTCCCTTCGAAACGGCTGAGCGTTTTTTTGATCAGGAACGCTTCGACTTCTTCAAGGCTCATGTCTTCGAGCCGCCCCCCACGGGGTTCGCCACTGGTGCGCAGCGCCAGGTCGGCAGCGCCGATACGTTCGCTCGAAGTCAGCAGGACGGCGCGTTCGACCGCATGATCGAGTTCACGCACGTTTCCCGGCCATCCGTGGTCGAGCAACGCCTGGGTCGCACTGGTGTCGATGCCGACGATCTTCTTGCGATAGCGAGCGGCGTGGGTGGCGAGAAAATAGGCGGCGAGTGCCGGGATATCTTCGCGTCGATCGCGCAGAGGCGGAATCCGGATCTCGATGGTGTTGAGCCGGAACTGAAGGTCCTGACGGAAGCGGCCGGCCGCGACTTCGGCATCAAGGTCGGCGTTGGTGGCCGAGATGATGCGCACGTTTGCCTTGCGGGTGCGAGAGGAACCTACAGGCTCGAACTCCCCCGCTTCGACCACACGCAGAAGCTTCGCCTGCAAGCCTGAACTGACGTTGGCGATCTCGTCGAGAAACAGCGTGCCGCCATCGGCGAGCTCGAAACGGCCCACGCGATCGGCGCGGGCATCCGTGAAGGCTCCACGCACGTGCCCGAACAGCTCGCTCTCGAAGACGCCCTCGGAAAGCCCGCCCACGTTGACGGTGACAAGCGGCTTCTGTTTCCGGTTTGAAACCGCGTGAAGCGCCTGCGCGACCGTCCCTTTGCCTGAACCGTTCTCGCCGAGAAGCAGGACGTTCGCGTCGGACGGCCCCACCCGGCGGACCATGTCCATCACCTTCTTCATGCTCGGTGACTCTGCGATCACTTCAAGCTTCGACTCGCCTCTTAAGGCTCGGTTCTCGCTCTCGAGACGCCGCCCATGCCGCAGAGCCTTCGACAACTCCGCCTGAGTGCGAAGGATGGCGATGAGGCGCGCATTCTCCCAGGGCTTGCTGACGAAGTCGCGCGCGCCATTCCGCATCGCTTCAACCGCGAGGCTGACGCTGGCCCACGCCGTCATGACCACGACGGGCAGCGTTTCATCAAGCTCGCGGATCCGGGCGAGAAGGTCCAGGCCTTCGCGTCCTGACGTGGTGTCCCGCGTGTAGTTGAGGTCGATCAGCGCGACATCGAATTCGCGGCCTTCGAGGGCCGCCCAGGCCGCGGCGGGCGAGCCCGCGGTCTCGATCCCAAAGCCTTCAGACTTGAGGAGAAGGCGCAGCGCTTCGAGAACGTCCTGCTGATCGTCGGCGACGAGAACGCGGGGAGCAGAGGTCACAGAATCACCGAGTATAGGGGGCGCGCCTGGAGCGCTATTCGCAACGGAGTGCTTTCAAAGGCTCGACCTTGGTGGCGCGCCTTGCCGGAACCGAACAGGCGATCAGAGCGGTGAAGAAGAGCGCGCCGGCCATGGCCGCGAACGTCAACGGATCGGCCGCCTCCACACCCCACAAACGAGACGCGATGACGCTGCGGAGTGCGACTGCGGCGAAGGCCCCGACCACGACTCCGATGCCCGAGAGAATCAACGCCTGCCGAACCACCAGCCCCACCACGTCGGCACTCCGAGCCCCGAGCGCCATGCGTATTCCGATCTCACTGGTTCGCTGAGTCACGGAGTACGACAAGACGCCGTAGAGCCCGATGGCCGAGAGCAGAAGGGCCAGCCCGCCGAACATTCCGACCAGCCGCGCGTACATCGTCTCTTCCGAAAGCGTCTCGTTGGACCGTGCGGTCTGAGCCATCATGGCCGAGATCGGCAGGCTGTCGTCGACGCTTCGCACCATCTCCTGAATCGTCTTGGCGAGAGAAAGCGGATCTCCAGCAGTCCGCACCGAGAAAGTCATTCCCGACATCGGTTCCGCCCACTGTTTCCACGGCACGTAGATCAAGGCGCCCTGCTCTTCGCGCTGCGAGGTGTACTTGATGTCTCGGGTGACGCCGACGATCTCGAATTCACTCGGATCGTTTCCCTCGAACGAGACACGCTGCCCGATGGGATCCTTGCCCTTGAAGTAGTCACGCGCCAGAGACTCACTCACAACCGCCACCTTCAGGCCGGCTTCGGTGTCCTGGTCGGTCAGGGCGCGTCCGCGCAGTAGACCGATCTCCATCGCCTCGAGGAAATTCTCCCGCACCACCAGCAGGCGCGTCTCGCGATCCGGCGCCGACTTCCGATTCTCGCCCGGCAGAATCAGGCTCTCGGTATACATGTAATGCGCGAGCAAGGGCATCTGCGCGAAGGTCGCGGCCCGCACTCCCGGAAGCGCATCCAGCCGCTCGACGACCGTCTTATAAAGCTCGTTCCCTCGGACCCCGGAGTAGCCGGCGCTGCCCGGACGAAGGCTGAAGCTGAGGAGCCGCTCCTGATTGAAACCCACCTCGACGCGCTGAAGATTCAGCAGAGTCCGCATGAAGAGACCCGCGCCCACGAGCAGGACGAGAGACACCGCCACCTGTCCGACGACAAGGGACCGGCTGAACCACGAGCGCGCGATGGATGAGCTTCCTTTCGCGCCGTCCTTTAGCGCGGGTGCAAGGTCGAGACTGGCGGAGCGCCACGCGGGCACGAAGCCGAAGAGGACGCCCGTCACCACCGACACCACGATGGTGAAGGAAAGAACGCGCCAGTTGAGTGCGTAGTCGATATCCGTCGGCAGGATCGCGCCGAACGCACCCACCGCGGCGAGAGCATCCTTGCCCCACACCGCGAAGAGAGCGCCGAGCGCGCCGCCCAGACAGGACAACATGAGGCTCTCCGTTAGAAGTTGCTGCATCAGCCGGCCACGCCCAGCGCCCAGCGCCAGCCTCACCGTGATCTCGGAAGCGCGTTGGGCCGCGCGCGTGAGCAGAAGATTCGCGACATTCGCGCATGCGATCAAAAGAACGAGGCCGACGACTCCGAACAGAAGGTAGATCGTGGACGCGTAGATGCTGCGCACCTCCCAAGGGCCGCGAGCGCCGTCGCGGGCCAGAAGATGCGGCAGCTCCTTGGTGGAGAGTGTCGCGGGCTGATCGGGCTTTGTGGGCGCCGGCATCATCTCCATCGCGAGCGCCTGAAACGGCCCGTCGAGGCTTGCGGCCGCCTGAGCGAGCGTGGCCCCGGGCTTCAGACGCCCCATGACGTACAAGAACCAGGCTGCCGGCTTTCCTGGCTTGTCGACCAGGGGATGCGCGCGGTTGAGGATGGGCTCCGTGGAGAGCGGCGTGCTGATGGAAATCGGAGTGGTTCCAACCTGCACCGGAGGCTCAAATCCCACCGCCGTCACGCCGATGATGGCGAACTCAGATTGGTTCAGCCGAACCGTTCGACCAACGACCGACGGATCCGACGCAAAGCGAGCCTGCCAATAAGCGTGGCTGATGACCGCCACGGGCACAGCACCCGGCGCGTCGTCGGCGGGACCAATCAGACGGCCAAGGCCGGGCTTTACGCCAAGACTGGCGAAGTACTCGCCCGAGACAACCTGGGCGGGAATCTCTTCCGCCTGATGGTCGGCGACCAGAGTCACGTTGTCGATGTCCGAGTAGGCGAAGACGCTGGACAGCGGGCTGTGGGCATCGTTCCGCTGGGTGTCGCGCATCTGCTCAAAGAGGCGCTTCTGGAAGGGCGAGCCTCCACGCATACCTTCAGCGTAGCCGCCGGGAACGAATGTCCCGCGAAGGCCGGACGTCCGAAACGCCTTGCCCGCCTGCCAGTTGAAGACGACGAGTTGCTCGGGATCCTTCACCGGCAAAGTCTTCATCAAGACGGCGTCCGTGACGCTATACAGCGCCGTGTTGGCGCCGATTCCCAGTGCGAGCGAAAGGGTCGCGATGGCCGTGAACATCGGCGCCTTCCGCATCATGCGGAATCCATAGCGCAGGTCGGAGATCAGGTTGTGCATTCGCTTTCCTTTGCCGCTCAGTGCGGCGGACGTCGCTGATGTGGAACGATCAGTTGGCGGAGACGAGCCAGCCGTCTTTTAAGCGGATCACCCGATTGCCGAACGTGGCGTTGGTCTCGGAGTGCGTGACCTGGATGATCGTGGTGCCCTCTTCGTTGAGCTTCTTGAAAAGCTCCATGATTTCGCGGCCCTGGTCAGAGTGCAGGTTCCCCGTCGGCTCGTCGGCGAGAATCAGTTTGGGTTTTGCCACCACCGCGCGCGCCACACCCACGAGCTGCTGCTGTCCGCCGGAGAGCTGAGACGGATAAAGATCCTTCTTACCCACCATCTGGAACTTGTCGAGGACGTCCCCCACAATCGCTTGGCGTTCAGCCTTCTTCAGGTCGCGATAGGACAACGGAAGCTCCAGGTTCTCGTACACCGTCAGGTCGTCGAGCAAATGAAAGCTCTGGAACACAAAGCCGATGTTGCGCTTCTGAAGCTCCTGCCGATCGCGCGGCTTGAGCTTGTTCACGATCTCGGCGCGGAACTCATACTCTCCGGTGAAGTCGCCGTCGTGCATGCCGAGGATGTGAAGCAGGGTCGACTTCCCCGCACCCGACGGGCCCATGATGGAGACGAATTCGCCCTCCGCGATGGTGAGGTTGATGTTGCGAAGCACGTAGACGCGGCCGGCGGCCAGCGGGTACGACTTCTCAAGGTTACGGAGTTCGATCATGAAGCGTGTTCTCTCTTTGCAGTAGCGCCCGAGGAGACGAGCCGGGCATGAAATGAAATGTCGCAGGAACGCGTGCGGCCGAGGGTCGAACGATAGCGATCTGAGCGCATCATTCCTGCCTCAGGGTCACCAGGGGATCGACGCGAATCGCTCGGCGGACCGGGATCCAGGAGCACACCATGACAAGCAAAGCGACGGCGACCGAGGCCACAGCGAAGGTCGGCACGCTCAGAGCGCTCGCGCCGAAGAGAATTCCGGCGAGCCCCTTCGCAACGAGGCTTGAAAGCCAGCCGCCGACCGCGACCCCCACCGCCGTCACAAATCCGGCGCGGGAGATCACCAGAGCAGCGATCGCGCGCCCGCTGGCGCCAAGGGCACGGCGCACGCCAATCTCATGGGTGCGCGCGCCCACGAACTGGCGAAGCAGGCCGTACAGTCCAATCCCCGCAAGCACCAGGGCAGCGCCCGCGAACAGTCCCATCAGATGCGCCAGAAAACTCTGCTCCCAGGTGGTTTCCTGCCGAACCTGCGCCATGGTGCGGATGTCAAACAGAGCGATGCCCGGATGGGCCGCCTTCGCAATGGTTCTCAGCTCGCGCACCAGCGGGTCAGCAACGCCACGGGTGCGGATCAGGATGGCGACGGTCCGCGACCCGATGCTCGCGTATGGAACATAAAGGGCTCGTCGAGCGGCGGCCGTTTCTTCGCCGAACTCCTCGTACTGGACATCCGCCGCAACGCCGACGATGGTGCGCCAGTCATGTTCCGAGCCTTGGCGCAGGGCGATCGCTTTACCCACCACTTCGGTTCCCTTCCCAAGTGCCGCGGCCAGGGAAGCGCTGACCACCACCGAGGTCGACTTCGGATCCTCGAATTCCTGGCGGGTCAGCGCCCGACCTCGCAACAGTCCTCCTCCCATGCTGTCGAACAGGCCCTCGCTCGCTCCCACCACGGTCGCCGGGATTTCCTCGGTCGATGGAGTGCCGACGTCCTGAACGATCATGGCGGTGCGGCCCCCGTCATCGGCTGGAATGGATGTGGTGATACCTGCTGACATCACCGTCGGTCGCGCCAAAAGTCCATCGATCATCCGGCCGAGCGCGCGCGCCTTGTCGGCCGGAGCGTCCACCTCATCTCCCGACAGATAGAGCCTGGTGGTGAGCAGGCCGTCCTCGCGAACGCCGGAGCTCGCCTGCTGGAGATTCGTGAATGATTGAATGGTGAGTTGCGCCGCCACCACCAGGGCGAGACAAACCGCGACCTGCGCCACCACGATTCCCTCTTGCACCACGCGGGTCCTTCGATTGCGGGTGGTGGACCGCCCCGAGTCCTTCAAGTCGATGCCGGCACTGACCGATCCCGAGCGCCACGCCGGTAAGAGTCCAGCGAAGACCGTGGTGAGGAGAGTGAGCGCGAGGCAATAGCCGAATGCCTGACCATCGACCTCGAAATGCAGCCAGTAAGGCGGGGGTTGCCGAAACGAAGCTACGAGTTGTGGCACGGCCCAGGCGGCGAAGAGCCACCCGAGGACCGCGCCGGTCACGGAAAGAACGAACACTTCGGCCAGCAACTCACGAACGAGAGAGATGCGCGAGGCTCCAAGCGCCGACTTCAAAGCAAGCTCGCGACGCCGATCCACTCCGCGCGCGACCAGCAGTCCCGCGAGGTTCGCGCAGGCGATCATCAGCACCATGAGCACCGAAAGCATCATCGCCTTCATTCCCACCTGGACGTTGCCGATGAGCGACCCCGGGAAGGCCGCGACCTTGAGATGATAGTCACGTTGCGAGTCGGGCAATCGCCGCTCGAGACTTTCGCTCAGAGGCGCCAGCTGCGCGGCGACCGAGCCCATCGATCCATCCTTGGACAGAAGGGCCACCGTCTGAAGGAACCGATCGTCATTCGCGGGTGGCGTCGCAGGCTTATACGGAAGCCACAACTCCTGGCGGACCGGGAAGGCGAAACCCTTCGGCATGACGCCGATGACCTCGACTTTGCGGCGGTTCAAAACGATGTCGCGTCCCACGATGGAGGCGTCTGCCCCATACTGCCTGCGCCAGAGTGCGTCCGAGAGGATCACCGTCCCCTCCGCGCCGAAGTCGCGGGCGTCGGCTTCTGTGAAAAGACGGCCCATCGCAGGGCGAGCGTCAATGACGTTGAACAGGCCCGGGGTGACCGACGCGCCGGAGACGCGCGCTGCTCCATCCTCCACCTCGAGGGTGAAGTTTCGGAACACGTAGCCCTCCACCCGGTCGACTCCTTTAAGCGACGTCCGAACGCTCTCGAACTCCGGCCAGGACAGGACGGCGTCGTCGAGCTGCTGGGCGCGCGACGGATGCATCGAGTGAAGAGAAATCAGCCGCCCGGTATTACGCCCGAAGTCGGCCTCGATAAACAGTACGCTCTTCACCAGACTGAAGATCGTGGTGTTCGCGCCCAGGCCCAGAGCGAGGGTCAGGACCATGAGAACCGAGAGGGTTCCATTCCGGGCCACCGTGCGAACCGCGGTCCGGAACTCCGCGATAATGCGATCCATCGTCTTCATTTAGTCGTGCCTCAACGCCGCGGCGGGTTCGGTGCGGGACGCATCGCGCCCCGGGAGATAGCTGGAGAGCAGCGCGGCCGCGCCCACCACCAGAGACACCGCGGCGAAGGTGGAAGGATCGCCCGGCTGGATCTCGAAGAGGAGAGATGAGAGAGCGCGACTCAGCAACAAGGATGCGAGAACGCCGAACAAAAGGCCGGCCAGGGTCAACTTCAGACCCCGCTGCATCACCTCGCGCAAGAGTTGAGCTGGATGCGCACCGAGGGTCAGGCGGATGCCCATCTCATGACGCCGGTCGGTCACCGCGCGAGAGAGGATCGCGTGGATGCCCTGAAACGCGACGATGAAGGCGATCAACGCGAAGAATCCAATCGCGACCGAATTGAGTCGCTGCGGTCCCAGCATGGTGTCACGGCGCGACTGAAGGGTCTCCACGACCCCGATGGGAATCGTGGGATCCGCGAGCCGAAGGCCTTCCTTGACCACGTCCGCGTAGGCCGAGAGCGGCATGCGGGTTCGCGCCACGATCGAACCCCAGCGCTGCCACCCTGCGATGTGCTGTTCGTAGGGCGCGTAGAGCGTTCGGTAGTCGCGCTCTCGCAGAGTAGCGCCCTTGATATCGCTCGCGACGCCGACGATCCGCATCCAGACTGGCGCACCCTTCGTCCAGCCGTTCCAAGCAATCTGCGCGCCGATCGGGCTCCGATTCGGCCAGAACTCACGCGCGAATCTCTCGTTGATGATGGCGACCGGCTCGCTGCCTTCACCGTCGGCGAGGGTAAAGCCGCGCCCCTCCAAAAGCGTCGTTCCAATCGTGCCGAAGTAGTCGCCCATCACCATGCGCGCCCTCGCTCCGGGCTTCTCGACCGCCATCACCTCGGGTGGAGTAGCGAAGACGAGCGAGCCGCCCGCGCCGCCTCGGGGATCCAGCGGCGGGGTCAGAACGTACGCCGCGCTCTCCACACCACTCGAGGCAGCCACGTGATCGAGCACTCGCCGAAACGCCTGAACCTGTTGGGGAATCTTGTCGAGATAGCGCAACTCCGGCAGGGTGATCGCCACCATCTGAACCCGTTCCGGTTTGAAGCCCAGGGGAACCGCCTGGAGTCGATCAAAGGTCCGAAGCAACAGACCCGCCCCTACAAGAAGGACGACCGCGAGCGCGACTTCGAACCCAACCACGCCGTCCATCCATCGACGCGCGGCAGGGCTGGATCCGCCCCGGCCGGTTGAGCGCAGGTGAGGTGCGAGATCACCTCTCAACACCTGCCACGCGGGCGCGAGCGCCATCAGCACACCCACCGCCATCGAAACCAGCAGAGAGAAGCCAAGAACCCGACCGTCCGCCGCAATCGACCACGCACGCGGGACAACGTCTCCAACCATCGCCAACAGAGCGCCGCGCGCGAGCACCGCCATCAGCGCGCCCAGGGCGCCGCCTGCCAGCGAGAGCATCAATCCTTCAAGCACGGCGTGTCTCGCGATGGCGCCCTGACGCCCACCCAGGGAAAGACGGACCGCATACTCCTCACGCCGCGACACGGAGCGCGTGAGCAGCGAGGTGGCGAGGTTGATGCTGGTGGCCAGCACCACGATTCCTACTCCGAACAACAGCACCATCAGACTCTGCCGTGCTGATCCCACCATGAACTCCAGCATTGAGATCGGCTCCACGATCTTGCCGCGATTGGTGTCCGGGTAGGCTGCCTCGAGGCGTTTGGAGATCGCGGCCATCTCCGCGACCGACTCCTGCAGCGTCACTCCGGCGCGCAAACGTCCGACGGCATCGAAGGTGTTGCTGCCACGAGTTTCAAGCGCCCACGGCAAGATGGCCGGCGGGACCCAAACGTCAACATGGTCGTGGAGAAAATCCATGTCCTCGCGCGCGATGCCAATGATGGTGGTGGGAATATCCGAAACCGTGACGGTGCGGCCCAGAACTGAAAGGTCTCCGCCGAAATGAGTCTTCCAGAAAGGCTCGCTGATCACCGCTACCGCGGGAGCCCCCGCCTTGTTGTCGTCGGCTGTATAGAAGCGCCCGTGAAGAGGGCTCGCCTGAAAGACCCGAAATAGATTCGGCTCGGCGACGGATGCCTTCAATTGGAGCGGCTCGCCGGCGCCCAGTAGATTCAGATCCCACACCCGAAGGAACAACGCGATCTCCTCAAAGGTTCGGCTGTCCTTCCGCCAGTCCACGCCATCCGGAATGCCCACGTCCCCTTCGCGAGTGATGAAAGCGAGGCGATCCGCATCCGCGAACGGAAGGGGACGCAACAACACTCCGCTCACCACCGCGAAGACCGCGATGGACGCACCGATTCCGAGGCCCAGTGTGAGGATGGCGGCCAAGGTGAAACCAGGCGTGCGCCAAAGGCGACGCCACGTCACTCGAATGTCGTTGATCAGTCCTGACATAGGGCTCCTAGTTCACTCACCACGCAGCGCCTCGATCGGGTCGATGCGGGCCGCGCGACGCGCGGGCAAATAAGACGCCGCGAAGGCCGTGACGAAGAGAACAGACAAGGCGGCGAGGAAGACCAGAGGGTCGCGAGCGCTCACCTCGTAGAGAAGGCCCTCCATTACACTGGAGAGCGAAACGAAAAGAACTCCGCCGAGCAAAGCGCCGGTTGCGGCCAGGCGCGCTCCCTGCTTGAGCACCATCCCCACGACATCGCCCGAGTCCGCTCCAAGTGCGACTCGGACGCCGATCTCTCGATACTGCTGCGTCACCGTATGCGACATCACGCCGTAGACGCCGATCAGCGAGAGCAACACAGCAACCGCGCCGAAGACTCCGATGAGCAGCATGTTGAAGCGCTCCGGCGCTACGGAACGCGCGGCGATCTCGCCCATCGGGGCGATGTCGGAGATGGCGAGGGTCGGATCAATCCCGTCAATCTGCTTACGGATCTGCGGCACGAGGCTCCGCATGCCCGAGGCGGTACGCACAACGAAGTGGGTCTGGGTGAACGCGCGGATGACGCCCATCAACCAGTCGCTCGCCTGGGCGATCGGCACGAACACCATCGCGGGCGCTGGGCGATTCAGGCCCTGCTGCTTGATGTCGCCGACCACTCCGACGATTTCGCGCGAAGACTCGTTGAGCCCACGACCCACCGTGACAAGCCGGGAAGAAGGCAAGCGCCCATCAAGGAATCGCCGTGCGAAGGCTTCATTCACGATCATTGCAGGCGCGGTCGCGGCGTTGTCCGCAATCGTGAACGCCCGGCCCGACTTCACGGGGATTCCCATCACGCGAAAGAAGTCAGGCGAGACGATGCGGAGCTGAACGCTCTGAAACTCTTCGGGTTTGTCTGAGAGAAACACCGGCATGTTGAACTGCCAGTCGAGGGGAAGTTTGTTCGTGACCGCAACGGATTGAACGCCGGGCAGGCTGGAGATCCGCTCGATGGCGGCGTCATAGAAGGCAGCCGTTTGCGCGTTCTGCTTGTAGCGCTCGCCCGCCGGAGTGAGCTGGAAGGTCAGAACGTTCGTCGCGTCGAAGCCCGGAGCCACGTCGAGGAGGTTCGCGAAGGACCGGACGAGAAGGCCGACACCCGCGAGGAGGGCTATGGACAGCGCGAGTTCGGTCACGACCAGGGCTCCACGCAATCGTCCGCGCGTGGTGGCGCCTCGGCCCGCGCTCTCTTTCAACGTGGCGCCGACGTCGATCCGACGCGTCTGACCGAGAGGCGCGAGTCCGGACAAAACGCCGGTCAAGATGGCCGCGGCGGCGGAAAGGGCGAGAACTCGCCAGTCAAACGTCACTACCGCAACATTCGGCAGATACCCGGCCGGCATCGCGTGAACGAGCAGTGTGGTGCCAAGGCTCGCGAGCCATGTCCCTAACAACGCGGCGGGGACCGAAATCAGCAGGCCTTCGACGACCATCTGTCGCGCCAGTTGGCCAAGCCCACCCCCAAGCGCCACGCGAACCGCGAACTCCTTCTCTCGTGACGCAGCGCGCGCCAATTGGAGGTGAGCGACATTCGCGCACGCGATCAGGAGAAGGAAAGACACCGCGCCGAGCAGGATCCAGAGGGTGCGCGCCAGGCCCCCGCCCGTGAACGCGTCCTGGTACGGCTTCACGCCGATGGTTTCCGTCGGCTGCATCTGCTTTGGCAACGCGGCCCGGTATTGGTCTGCGATGACCTTTAGCTCGGCCTGGGCTTGATTGAGCGAAACTCCCGGCTTGAGTCGCCCCACCACGGTGGCGTTCGGATCGTAGTTCGCGTTGGATCGCGCCTGCATCGGAAGGAAGAGCTCGGCGGCAGACTCATCACGGAAGCTCGCGGGCATCACGCCCACCACCGTCATAGGCGCGTCATTCAGCGTGACCTTTCGGCCGATCACCTTCGGGTCCGCCCCGAAACGCCTTTGCCAGAGGCCGTCGCTGAGAACCACCACGCGCGCGGCGCCGGGCGCATCCTCTTCGACCGTGAACCCACGGCCGAGAACTGGAAAGACACCGAGTGTCGCGAAAAAGCCCTGCGACACACGCGCGCCTCGGACAAACTCGGCCTCGCTCCCGCCTGCGAAGTTCCCACGGGCGCCGCCGTAGCTCGAGTAGCAGGCAAGGGACTCGAAGGAGCGGCTTTTGTCGCGCCAGAACAGGAACTTCGGTTCTCCCGCGCCCGCGTCGCCGTCGGCGGTTCGTTGACCGACAAGCACAAGCCGGTCAGCCTCAGGGTATGGCAGCGGACGAAGTAAAACCGCGCTCGCCACACTGAAGATGGCGGTGGTCGCACCGATGCCAAGAGCGAGCGTCAAAACGGACGCGAGGGTGAACACTCGATCGCGAAGTAGACGCCGCGCGGCAAACCGAACGGTTCCAAACGAGTCCATCACCGACGCCCTCCTCTTCTAATCCTGACGGAGCGCGTCGATGGGATTGACGGTGGCGGCCCGTCTCGCGGGAGCCCAATGAGCGAGGAGAACCGCGATCCCAAGCGTGGCGATCGTGGAGCTCACGGTCAGCGGATCCCAGGGCTTGATCCCGACGAGCACGCTCGACATCGCGCGGCCGAGCAAAAGTCCCAGAGCGAGTCCCATCGTGAGACCGAGTGCGGTGAGTCTGGCGCCTTGGGCAACGACCAGACGCACCACATCACGCGCCGAGGCGCCGAGCGCCATCCGGACTCCGATTTCTCGGGACCGCTGAGCCACCAGAAATGCGGTGAGGCCATACAGTCCGACGATCGCGAGACACAGCGAGACCGCTCCGAGTGCCACGAAGAGACCGGTGATGATCCGGTTGCTCGCAAGCTCCTCCCAGGCGAACTGATCGACGGTCTTCGCGTCGTAGAGCGGCTGGTCGGGATCGAGCGCGCGCATCCGTTCACGAAGCACAGCGAGTGCCGATCCCGCGTCGCCGGTGCGGCTGAAGAGCACCAGGGAACGCTCGGGGCGCTGCGCGAAGGGAAGATAGATCTGGGATGTGGCGGGGTGGCCGAGCGAGTTATTCGCCACGTCCTTCGCAACCCCGACGATCTCGACCCAGGGCGAAGAGGCTCCGCCGATCTGAATCCTTCTTCCCACTGCATCCTCGCCCGTGAAGGCGCGCGCGACCAGCGCCTCACTCACCACCGCGATCGCCGGTGTCCCTGGCGCATCGGTTTCAAGGAAGCCACGTCCTCTCAAGAGTGGAACCTCGAGCGTCTGGAAGTAGTTCGCCGACCCTACGGTCACGATCGCCCTCCGCTTCGTTTCGAGCGTGTCGCCTTCCCTCGAGAAGCCCTCTGACCGTGTGCGGTCGAGTGTCGGGATCTCGGTGCCGGCCGCCGCCCACGTGACTCCGGGGGCCGCCGTCAGCGCTGCGATCAATTGCTCGGTCCGGGCTCGAACATCTTCCGGCGCCTTGTAGCGATCTTCGGCGAGATCGACGCGCACGCTCAGGAGGCCGCTTGTGTTGAAGCCGAGATCGAATTTGCTCGCGACGATGGCGGCGCGGATCGACAGCCCCGACACCATCAGCAACGCCGTCGCCAGGCCGATCTGCAGAACCACCAGGCTGCGCCGACTTCGTCCCACCCTGGAGGAGGTGCCCGAAGAGGCGCCACCATCCCGCAGCACAAGGGCGAGTTGACGTCCCGCAAGCTGCAGAGCCGGGGCCAGGCCGAAGAGCAGGGGTGCCACCAGGGTCAAGGCGAGGGAGAAACCAATCACACGAGCGTCAATGACAACCAGATCGTAGAACTGCTCGAACGCTACGGACCTCATCAGGAGCAGGCCACATTGCGCCAGGAGGAGACCAAGGGCCGAGCCGAGAACCGAGAGCACGAGGCCTTCGATCACGAGTTGCCGGACGATCGCCTTGGGGGACGCGCCGAGACTGAGGCGAAGCGCCATCTCCCGCTCACGAGTCGTCGCGCGCGCCAGCATGATTCCCGCGACATTCGCACAGGCGACCGCGAACACCAGGCACACTCCCACGACCAGGAGGGCCAGGATGACGTTGGTGCCCGATCCATACAGGCCATCGCGCATGGGAATCGCGGAAGCGCTCCAGTCCTTGTTCGAGTCGGGATGATCAATCGCGATCCGAGCCGCGATCGTCGCGAACTCGGTGCTGACCTGAGCAGGGGTGGCGCCGGGTTTGAGGCGGCCGCTCACCGTCATGTCGCGCCGCTCCCGGTTCTGTGAAGGCGAACTCTGCTCAAGGGGAAGCCACACGTCGATCTCGGAAAAACGACCTACCTCAATCGCGGCCGACACGACGCCTACGACCGTGCAGGGTCGACCGTCGAGCGTGAGAATGCGGCCCACCACGGCGGGGTCGCGGCCCAAGGACCTCTCCCAGAATCCATGACTCACGAGCAAAACCGGGGATGCGGAGGCTGAGTCCTCGCGCGCCTCGAAGCGTCTGCCCTTCTCCATCTGGAGATCCCAGACACGCAGCATGCCTTCGCTCGCGGCCGCGACCGAAACACGTTGCGCATCGCCCGAGCCGGTCAAGGCACCCGTCCCCATCGCCATGCCCACCAGTTCCTCAACCGTGCGGGTCTGCGCCCTGAAGTCGACGAAATCCGCGTACGACATGCGCGGCCGAGCGTTCGACTCCTGCGGATGGGTCGAGCGCGCGAGGATCATCGTCTTCTCGTCCCGAACCGGCAACGGGCGCAGGACGAAGAAACTGACGAAGCTGAAGATGAGCGCCGACAGTCCGAGAGCGAGGCCCAAAGTCAGGACGACGACCGCGGAGTGCGCCTTCTGTGTGCCCAACTTTCTGACGCTCAGCCGAAGATCACGAATGAGTTCAGACATGGCGACTCCTTGGAGGCTGCTTCGATTCGTCTCTGAGGGTTTTCAGCGTGAGAGTCGCCGCGAACCGCACATCGCTCCACGCCATGATTTAGTCCTCGGCTCTTCTTGCGCGCGGCTTACTCGTAACGCAGTGTCTTGGAGGGATCAATCCGAGCGGCGCGGCTCGCCGGAAGATAGGCCGCCAGAATGGCCGAACCGGCGAGGACAATCAGAGACACGCTGATCGACACTGCGTCGAAGCTCGGCACTCCGAACAACTGTGAACGCACGAGCATGGCAACGCCTGCCGCGATGGGAACCCCCAGCAGCAGACCGCCCCCGACGAGCCGGCCCGCCTGGCCGAGGATCAACTGAATGATGTCGCGAGGCTGAGCCCCAATCGCGACTCGTACCCCGATTTCCCGGAAGCGCTGAGTCACGCCGTGGCTGAGTACTCCATAGAGGCCGAGGGCCGCGAGCAGAAGGGCAATGGCGCCAAACACGGTGGCGAGATAGGCCATCGTCCGTTCCGCGGCGATGGAGTCGGCGCGAGTCTGGGCGAGAGTGGTGAACCTGGCTGGCGGCACCGAAGGATCGATGCGGGTCACGATGTTGCGCACAGCCTCAATCAGACTCGCCTCATTGCCTCGTGCGCGGACGTAGAAGGTGGCGGCGCCGAGGACTGGCACCTGCGCGGACGGGATGAAGATATGACGGCGGCCTTCGAGTTCATTGACGGAGCCCATCCGGAAATCCTTCACCACGCCTACGATCTCGATCGGAAAATCGTCTCCGCGGTTGTAGCCGAACCTCTGGCCCACCGCGTCCTTGCCCTTGAAGAAATGCTTCGCGAATGATTCGTTCACGACGGCGACCAGAGGTGCGCCCTTGCCGTCGCGCGCTTCAACTCCGCGGCCGGCAACGAGCGTCGCCTTGATCGTCTTGAAGAAGTCAGGGGTCACTTCCATCCACAGAGGATTCATGTCCTCCTGCTCAGATGGCGTGTAGCCCGGCAGCTTGATCGTGCTCGAAGAATTGCTGTTCGTCAGCAGACTGTTGTCGGACATTCCGACCGAAGCGACACTCGGCTGCGCCGCAATCTCTTCGGCGACGCGATCGAACAACGAACGCTTCTGCGCTTCGTCGTACCCCGCGAGCGACGGGTTGAGGCCGAATGACACGACGTGCTCGGTGTCGTAACCCACGGGCCGGCTCGCGAGATTGAACAGCGAGCGCGCCAGAAGGCCTGCGCCCACGAGAAGAGCCAGCGACAGCGCGAGTTGGCCGATCACGAGGCCGTTCCGCGTTCGACGTCCGCCTGCAGCCGTGGCACCGCTGCCCTCACGTAACGAAGGCGTCAAGGCCACCCGCGTCCCCTGCAAGGCCGGAAGAATGCTGGAAATCAGCACGCCAAGAAACGCAAGAAGCGCCGCGAATCCCAGAACCCGCGCATCGAGCGAGAAACTGAGGAGCGCACGCGCGTCGGGGTCGGGCAGAGTGTTCACCAGAAGATGTCCGCCCGCGACCGCGACGAACAAGCCCGCGATCAAACCCAGACCGGCAAGGACCGCGCCCTCGACCAGGAGTTCACGAACCAGACGAGCCCGTGTGCCGCCCAGGGACAAACGGACCGCGATCTCCTTGCGCCGCTTGGTCGCGCGAGTCAGAAGCAGGTTCGCGATGTTGAGACACCCGATGAAGAGAACCAAAGACGCGGTGGCGAGAAGAATCTTGAAGGGAGCCTCTGTCTGCTCGCGAAGACTGGAAGCACCCGCTCCACCCGGAAAGAGCGCGATGGACTTCGAGGTAAAGCGCTGGCGGAACCGATCGGAGTAACGCGGCGCCGCCATCACCTTGACTTCCTCGGCGAGGATCTGCTTGTAGAGCACGTCGAGACGGACTTGAGCCTGGGCCATCGTGACACCCGGCTTGAGACGCGCGACCGGGGTCAGGAACATCGCGCGGCGGGATTCAAGTTCGTCCCAGGTAGGCGTGACGACCTTCTTCATGGTGAGAGGAACGTACGCCTGCACATCCTCGCCGACCTCAAGACCGCGGAAGTTCGGAGGCGCCACGCCGACGATCTCCATACTCGCGGCGTTGACGCGCACGGTCTTTCCGATGATCGACGGGTCGGACCCGAAGCGACGCTCCCAGTAACTATGCGAGATCACGACGACGGGATGACCGCCGATGGTGATGTCGTCGGCGGCGGAGATGAGGCGTCCCTTCGCGGGCTGGAGGCCGAGCACCTCGAAAAACGATCCTGAAACGAGGTTCGCCGAAATGCGTTCGGTGCTCTTGTCGACGCCCAGAAAGATGCTGGTGGGCAGATAGGCGAGGACACCGTCGAACACATCCGACTTGTCCCGGAAATCCTTGAACATCGGATAGGAAATGGGGCTCGGAAAGTTCTTGTTCGACTCGAACATGCCCGAGTTCGGGCCCGGAGTGTCAATGATGACCAGACTGCCCGGGTCTTTCACCGGCATCGACCGCAGCAGGACCTGGTCGAACAGAGAAAACACCGCCGTGTTCGCGCCGATGCCCAGGGCGAAGGTCAGAACGATCAGGGCGGTGAGACCAGGACTTCCCGCGACGCGCCTCAGCGCGAGGCG
>JBDTQB010000010.1:0-33440 GCA_039932395.1 Vicinamibacteria bacterium
AGAGGCCCGGTAGCTCAATGGTAGAGCAGAAGACTCTTAATCTTTTGGTTGGAGGTTCGAGTCCTCCCCGGGTCACCAGCGTTTCGAGGCTTGAATAAAGGCCGGAACGCGATAGAGCGGTTTGAATGTTCATTTCACCGCTGAGAAGACTGGCAAGCCAGTGGCAAGCCAAAAGGGAGATTCCCCAACGAAAAGAGCCGGGCGGATTCCCCCGGTCAGCGCGCCCTGCCGAAGTTTCAAGCGGCAATCTTGCCGCTTGATCGGATCGACGGTCTCCGCCGTGCGGTGGCGCAGATGTGCGGGGTGTCAGACAAGACGGTCGAGTCGGCTCGCCCTGTGTCAACTGCGGAAATTCCGCAGTTGGAGCGGACAGGCCTTGACGGGAAGGCTCGTCCAGCATCCCGGCGCGTAGTCCCTGAACCGCATTCCGACGTCTACGAAGAGCACGAAGGCGGTCAAAGCCCGTCGAGAATTTCGCGCGGATCGTCAAGCATTTCGCGCGGGTCGCGGTCGCCGTCTTTGCGGGCGTACTGCGCGAGCTTTGGATCCGGCTTGGCTTCGACGCCAGGCACCGCCCGACGGCGCGCAGTTGGGGCGAGGCCCAGGGCGATTAGCGACCCTGACCACCGTCGCGAAGCATCCGCGGCCATGCTCTGCGCCGGATGTCCGAAGATCCGGCCGCCTTCGGTCTGATAGGTCGGCTTTCCATCCGGCATCGATGCGAGACATCGCCGATATTCTCCGTAGGAAAGCGCCGCGGCTTCGATCAGCGACGCGTCGTCCTCGCTCCAATTGCCGCACCTCTTAAGAGCAGCGGTCAGACGGGTCCACTCAGCCGCCGCGCGGACATCATCGGCCACGTGTTCCGGCATCTTCGGCCCGGTCTTTTTCGTCTTCGGACTCTTCATTCATCTACCTCGATAAAGTTCTGGCAACCGACGGAAACCCCCGGATGGGCACGTAAGCGGTTCTGAAAAGACATCGCTTGAGCTTCTGCGCAGGGCGGGGATAGGGTCCAGGCTGTCCCGCGTCACTGCAGCATCGCCATCAGGCGGCGCCGACGTTCCGCGTCGCCGTCCCCTTTTCCGCGGTAGTCCGTTCCCATCACCAGCGACCTCGCGCGTCGCTCGGCTTCACCGTCACCCGCGAGCGCGCCTTGAATGACTGTGCTCGCGCTGAGGCTTGGTCTTGCCGTGGACCCACGCATCGCCGAGAGCCGGCCCTGAGGACTGGACAGCCGTGACAACGTGTCATCGAGCGTCGAAACTCTATGAATCATCGACGCGGCTCTTGCGGCCGGGACGGTCAGTGTGAGGCCCTTTCCGAAGTCGGACCGAACCTTCGCGGACGTCACGCTCATTCCTACCGCCACGCAGTTGACCATCAGCGAGTAGTAGTAATCGAGCATCTGTTGGAGCGACGCGCGGCCCACGTCGGTGAGAGGCGCATCCGACGAGGACTGGTCCTTGTGTTCTCCGGCCGTGAGGATCTCCTCCTCAATGCCGGCCGCTTGGTCTGCCTTCCTCGTGCTCACCCTTGTGGTGATGATGCCCAGTGCCCCGACCACCGCGTCTTGCGTCGCGACGATCTCGTGACAGGCGCTCAGGAGCCAGTAGCCCGCCGAGCACGCCACGGAGTTGACCTGCCCGACGATGGGCTTGGCGGAGCGCCAAGACAGGATCTCCGCGTGAAGATCCGCCACGCCTTGCACCTGACCGCCAGGCGTCGAGAAGTCGAGGACCACCGCCTTCACGCTCGGATCGTTGACCGCCTGCCTGCCCATGGCTTTGATGCGAGCGATCGAGGTGCCGCCGAACATGGCACCGTAGAGGCTTTGCCGCTGCTCGATCGGCCCGTAGATCGGGACCACCGCGATGCTGCCGCCCGCTTCGCCGCGCGAGCTTGCTGGCTTGACTGCAAGCGCCGCGGCTCGCAGGTCGGCCGGTGTGCTCCGTGCCTCGGTGGCTTGCATAGTTCGGAAGTGGCCTTGCTCAAGCGCCCAAATTTCGTGAATCATGGATGTCTCTTTTCTTTGGTTGGTTTCGCTGGTTGATTGGAGGGTTAGGCGTCCGTCCAGCGAACGCCCTGCCGACCCTTCGCCGCGCTCTGCCACAAAGAGTCGATCGCCTTCTGAATGGCAGGCGTGACGTTGGGATTGGGCAGAGCAACGCTCACTGACCTGCGCTCAGTCGCCGGCGCGGGGGTGCGGATGCTCTCCGCGAGCGACTCGACCGAAGGGACCGCGGCCAAAGCGGTATCGAAACGCTGGCGAAGCTGGTCATCGTCATCGCCGAGGTCCGGCCACGTGCGGACCTCGGCCGCGAACTCGTCCAGCCGAGCCGCCCGCATGTAGACCGCGCGATCCTGCAAAGCCCGCTCTTCATAGCTGGCCTTCGAGAATCGATCGACGGTGGCGAGACACGCATCCCGTTGCGACGCGATCTCCGCCGCGAGGGTCGTGAAGAGGTCAGATGCGCCCACACGCAGCGCGCCCTGCATCCGTGCTTCCTTCTCCTGAAACTCGATAAGCGCGGTCACGTGAGCGATGGCCGGAACGTCGCGATGCACGCGAGCCGCATGGAACATCGGCTGAGCGTCGGTGTAAGCCTTCGCCGCCACAGCTTCGAGGCGCGGTCCGTTCGTCGCCCAGGCCTTGCGAAGCGCCGCCAACTCGTTCGCGATGGTTTGGCGCGGTCCCAACTCCAGCGGTGGGTGCGATCGTCGTTCGGGTGCCGGAGCCCCTCGAAGAGCTTCAGCGATAAGTGCCCGGACTTGTGCCAATGTTGTCATTGTGCGTTTTTCCTTGTGTTTGTGTTAGGCCGGTAGCCGCCGGCTGCGGTTTTACTGGATTCGCGGAAGGGATGTATCCCCGCGGTTACACGATGGAACCACGGGCGGAATGGGCCTTTTCGATGGATTCTCAGCCAGGGTGTCGGCCCGGCTCCGGTGGCTGCCACACATGCCACGGGACTTCCGGTTTACACCGTCACCCGCGCGCACGCGCGCGATACGGTGGATAAGGGAGAATGTGTGGCATGTGTGGCAGACCGGGTTCACGAGCTCACCGCCAGCCCGTTGAAACCGCGGACCCGCTGGACCCATCCGGCTGCGAAACCTCGCTCCTCTAGCCGCTGACTGAAGCGCTTCTTGGAGCCAACGTGCTCTTCCCCGGCTTCGCACCAAGCTTGCCAGGACCCGAACAGACGAGCGCCGGTGTCCTCATGGTCGCGCCCCACATGACAAGACTCCTCAAGCCAGCGAGCGAGCGTGTCCTCCGCGGCCAGGTAGGAATCCGTGGCGGCCCTCACCCGGTCGGGCGGACGGAGGCCTCCGCGCTGCCACTCCAGACAGCCACGGATCGCCCAGGCGAGGATGCCGGGCCACTCGGCCCGCAACTTCTCCGGGAGCCGGGGGTCGCGCTCCTCGGCCGGAATCGTGACCGTGAACGGCACAAGATGGAACCGCCGCCGCATCGCTTCGTCAACGTCGCGCAGAGCCGGGCGATGGTTGCCCGAGAGCACCAACTTGAATTGTGGTGAGTAGGTGAAGAAGTCGCCGCGCATGAACCGAGCAGAGATTGGGTCGCCGCCCGTCAGTGCCTTGATTTTCGACTCGGCCCAGCGTCGCCCGCTTTCCGTTTCGGATGCCGAAACGAGACGAGCACCGCGCAGCATCGCGAGGTCAGTCGGATGTCTATCCCCGGTCGTCGCCACGAAACTCTCCATCGGTGCGCTAATCGCGTAGTCGCCAAGGACACCGGAAAGCGCATTCAAGACAGTGCTCTTCCCGTTCGCACCAGTCCCGTAAAGAAACATCAGAGCGTGCTCGCGCGTTTCGCCCGTGAGTGCGTACCCTGCGACGCGCTGCAGATATGCGACTAGATCGAGGTCGCCATCAAGCGCCCGCGCGAGCAGTGCATCCCAATGCGGGGTCGGCATCGCGGACGGAACCACTGCAGCGCATCGCGTGATGAAATCCTCGCGCCGCGCCTCGCGGAGTTCCCCGCTCCGAAGGTCCACGGTCCCGCCAGGCGTCCCGAGCAGCCAGGGGTCGGCGTCCCACTGCGCGATAGTTGCGGCATGGCGTCGATCATCCTCGGCTAGGTCGATCACCGCGGCCCGCTTCTGTGCGGACGCGATCAAGTGGGCCACACGCGGAGGCGCTCCGGCCGCGAAGTCGCGACACACTGGCGCGCGCGAGGTCATAAACGAGCCATGTTTCCTCATGTCGCCACGTCGCGCCGGTCCAACTCATCCACCGTGACCACCCGGCCACGTAGCGCCAGTTCTCCCCGTGTCGCGCGGAAAATTCCAGCGCGATCGCATCCTCGCCGGTCGTGTCGAGCAACTCAGGCAGGGCCTCGGGTTGGTCGATGGCGCGCGGCATCGCCACGGGAACCGATTCGGCCGCGAAGTCGATAAAGCCCCTCTCCCGGTGTACGTCCGCAATGTCTCGATGCGTCATGCCGCCGCCCTCCATCGCGAAACCATCCGGCCCGCGAGTGTTTCGGTGATCGTCGCCGCGTACTTTTCACCAGGCGCGTCCGAGTCCACCGCGACAACGATTCGCGCGTGAGTCGGAATCCGCTCAGCGAGGTCTCGCGTCCATGAGCCCGAGACGATGCCCAGGACCGCGGACCCGGCCTCGTCAGCATCCGAACCTTGAGCGGCCGCGGTTAGAAAGTCTGGGACGCCTTCCGCGATCAACACGGTGAGGCGCGCCCAGGCGCGGGCCTCGCCCGTTATCACCAGCGCGCCGAGTGGATCCGCCATCACGAGCCCGCGATTCGACCCCCCGGCAGGGGTCAGGCTCTTCGGCGTGTCGCCAGGGTCCGCGCCGATGAATCGCGCGTGAAGGCTCGCCAGCGCGCCCATGTGGTCACGCATCGGCACCACGAGCCTGTGGCCGGAGTCGCGCCAGGATCGCCTCCCGCACGTCGCCCAGGTCGGCAGAGCGCCGTCTGTGGGCAAGGTTCGCGCGAGGTCAGAATCTGTCACCCGGCCCGCGTCGATGCCGCGAGAGTCGAGCCACGCCCGCGCCGCGGATGAGTCCCAGGCCGCTCCGCATCGCGCCCACAGGTCGGCCGCGCCCTCGGGCCTCCGTGGGGCCTCAGGCTCGCGCGCCGTCGCAGGCCGGGCCGTCGCAGGTCGCCACGCGGCGGACTGGCCCGCGCCGTCGAACAGGTCGTTCAAGCGAAGCCCGAGCGCCGAAACAATCGCGTCGGTGTTGCATCCGCTGAAGCAGTGCAACAGCGCGCCCGAGTCGCCACGCGTCACCGAAAGACTCGGCCTCCGGTCAGCGTGCGCCGGGCACCGCGCCATCCAGCGAGCGCCCGAACGTCGCGCGTCTGGCAAACGAGCCAGGACGCGATCCACGGCCGATTGGCCCGCGGTTGGCCCCGCGGGTTCCGTGTTTATGGCGTCAGCGTCGTTCATCGCTGGTCCGCCTGTGCGGTCGAAGTGACCACGTTGGATTCGATCCAGATCGTCAGGTCCACCGGTCGATAGCAGACTCGCCGCCCCAACCGAACGAACCGCGGACCACCACCGACAGTCCGCAACTTTTCGAGGGTTCGCGGACTCAGCCGAACTTCCCTCGCCGCTTCTGTGTTAGTCAGCAACATTCCGCCGACCACAAGCCCGTCCATGTGTGATGTCATGCCCTGACCCTAAATCGAGTGGCCTCGGCCACCGGACGCACAGAAAAGAGTCAGGATGCTAGATAATCAGCCTCGGACAGTTACTTACAGAGCAGACGGCAGAAAACGTCAACCCGCTTTCCTGATCGGCGATCAGCTACTTTCCCGGCCGCTGTAACACGTTAAGCATCCGCTCAGCCCGCTCTAGTTGCGTCAACGGGACCGCGGTCTTGATGGTCGCCGTGCGCGTTACGTGAGTGACGATCTTTTGGATCGGGACACCGGAGCGAATGCCGATTACTTTTCGGGCCATCTTCAGGTCGAAGCCCCGAATGAGGCCCACCGAGAACAGCAGCAGCGCCCGCACGTCCGCGAACTTCCGACCCTTCAATCCCGCGGCGATCAGCCGGGTTAGCGTCGCCCTCTTCATCGCCGCCATCGGATCGGACGCACCTCGCCGAACGATCGGGCCGAGAGGAACACCTATCGCCTTCGCCTTTGTCGGAAAGTCCTTGACCGCGAGCGCCGGATATTTCGCCATCGCACGGTTCAGCCCGCCTAGCCTCACGCCAAGCTTCTCGTCGTACTCGATGCGCACTTGCCGCTCCCCCGCGTCCGATACCTTCACTCTGCCGAGCATCGCCTTGTACGCCTTCCGAACGCGGGTGTAGGTTTGCCAGTTCTGCGACTTCCACTTGTCGAGCCGGTCTCTAGTTTTGTCCGCTGCCACGCCTTCAAGCAGCTGGTGCCTCGCAGGTCCAGCGACCTCGCGCAGAGCCTCTGCTATCGCTTCGTGGTTGGCATTGGGTGAGAGGTTGGCCCACGCATAGACGAGCGCCCTACGCCGAACGACGAACCATCGACGAGCATCCTCCCGCGCCTTCTGGCAAGGTTCGCAGGACGGTGATGGATTCGGCCATGACGCCATACACCGAGCCGCGGATTGATCGTCCGCGTGAACTTGGTCAGTCGGCCACGGCCAGCCCTCTAGCAAGACGTCATCGGGTGCCTTCACGCCGTCGCCTTCTTTGCCTTGCTGGTGATCACGCTCGCAGCGGTCGCCGCGCGCTCTGCTTTCAGTCGGACCGCAAGGCTCGCGTACCGCTTCGTGGTCGTCTCGGATTTGTGTCCGAGCAACTCCCCTACCTCGCCCAACGACATCCCCTCACCGATCAACACCGCGGCGTAGTTGTGCCTCAAGTCGTGGAGGGTCGCCGGTCCGGTCCGCCCGTCCCCGAGCGGGATCTCATCGAGGCCCGCCTCGGCGCGGTGTCTCGCCCACCAGTGAACCGCGCTCGTCTGTTCGATGCATCCATCCGTTCGGCCAGGGAACAAGTAGTCGCTTCCTCGACGGCGCGGTAGTCGATCAAGCACGGCCACGGCATCCGGCGCCAGGAAGATCGTCTTGCCGCCGCCTTCCTTGGAGTCGGGCAGCCTGAGCACGCCACTCCGCACAGGCCCGGACTCGCCACGGGCCTCGGTCACCGCCACCCACGGCCATCGAGCCGTCCGAATCTCGCTCGACCTCGCCCCGGTCAGCAGGAGCATTTTCACGAGGCCCGCAATGTAGGGGTCATGCTCGAAGACAACATCCGCCGTCGGGCCTGCCTCCCCCTGCGCGCGTACCCTCACGCTCCCGTCTTTGTGCCGGTACTCGACCGGCTGGATTCCTCGACGCTGTGCTGCCAGTTCCTCCGGGGTCGATGGCGTCAGGTGCCGGTCGAGTACATCGAGCAGACGGCCAAGGTGCTCATCGGTGATCTCAGGCTCGCGCCCCTTCTCGGTGTACCGGCTGATTCCTTCGCAAGGGTTCTGCCAGGTCACGGTGCTCTTATCCGGTCGTTGGCCGACGCGGGCGCCCTTGAGCTTGAATCCGCCATCGACTACGCCGACGCAAGGCCACCGGTCACCAGAGCACGCGTCACAGACCGCCCCGCCGTCCACAGCCGCGACGTTGAACAGATGGCGCAGGACAGCCAGCCAGCGATTCCCCGCGGAGCGGTGCTCGTCCCGGTTCACCATCAACTTGATGTCTTCCGGCGTGATCAGGTGGAGCCGCTTCGCCGCGATGATCGGATGCTGCGCACAGATACGCGTGAGGTTTCCCCGGTCCACCTTGACGGATGAGGCCTTCGGCGGGTCCGGCTTCGTCCTCAATGCCTTCAGGTGGAGATACCGGCACGAGTCCCGGTCGGCCACCGATGAGTCCTCGACAGGTCCGGCGTAGCCGGCCAGGGTAGGGATCGAGTCTTCCGGCTGCGCAGGGGTCGCAGGTATCGCCGCCGGGTCTTGCCCCCCGTCCAAAAGCGCACGCTGATTCTTCCCCCACTTCCGTGCCTCGTCCGCGGTGTAGGGTCTCCCGTACTCGCCGAAGGTCATCCACCGCATGCGGCGATCGGCCGCGGCGCCCTGTCCTCGACTCTTAGGCCGGTAGGCGAACAGGAACCGCCCGGTCGGTCGATCCGCGGAGGATCGGATGCGAAGGCCCAGGCCTCGGATCTCCTCGTCCCAAACGATTCTCGGGGTCGAGTCCTTGAGTGCCGCGTCTACGGTCTCTTTGGTGAGCTTGAACAGTCGTCGCGCCATTGGTCCGGTCCTCCTCTCCCCTTTGCGTTGGCAAGCCAGTGGCAAGCCAGACGGGGCGGTTTGAGCGTACCATGTGGGGCAGGTCGGCTGCTAAGTCGTTGATAATACTAGACAGGCGTATTGAGGCGAACCTATGAGCCGACACTCTTAATCTTTTGGTTGGAGGTTCGAGTCCTCCCCGGGTCACCAGCGTTGCAGGCTACTTCGACACTCCTGGGCCACCAGGCGGCCCGAACAGAAATGCCTCCATCTCGTCTCGAAGCCTCTTGCGCGACTCTGGGTCTGCCATCGACAGACCGTAGTGATTCATGACAATGCGCGACTCGTCTTGCCACAGATCCCACGCCTGCTTAGAAATCGTGGTGTAGATGCGCTGTCCAAGCGGGCTGGAAAACGGAGGCTTGTCGAGGCCCGGAAGCTCAGCCCCAAGTTTCACGCAATTCACCTTGTATTCGTCTGACACTATCTTCCCCTCGTCTTAGTCATTCTGTCCGCTCGTTCCCATGTTTCAAGGTCAAATCGGACGATTCGTCGGCCTGCGCAGCATCGTCGGGCTGGCCGCTGGCACCGCGGACAAACCCGGCCACGATTCGCTCGACTTCGCGCACTCGTCGATTGAGGTCGGCCACGCGGGCCTCGATCTCCTCGCCTTCATCACCGGAATAGCGCCGAACTGCGGGACTGACCGGGCTCTCCGCCGCCGGCAAATCGGTGAGGAGATGAGTCCAGCGTGATTCCTTCTGGCCCGGACCCCGTTCCAACTCTTTGATCAAGGGATCAGGCGATGCGGCCAGAGCAAGAAGCGCATCCTCAAGCTCGCCCACCGTGGCGAACGCGTGGAGTCGTTCACTGCGGCTTCGCAACTCCCCGGGCGTCTGGGGTCCTCGAAGCAGCAACAGTGTCAGAACCGCTTTGCGTCCCGGATCCAAATTCCATCGCACGTCAACGCTCTGACGCCATCGAGTCACACGGACGCCCTCGGTCCGCTGGGCGAGCCCCTCGACGAAGAGCTGGCGTAGCGCTCCGTGCACCGCGCCTTCCGACATCTCCATCACGGGTTCTCGAGCCGTCTTCTGGTTGCTCGCCTGGATCAGGGCGTTCACCGTAAGCGGATATAGCTCCGGGGTCGTCTGCTCTTTTTCCATGAGCGCGCCGAGGACCCGAATCTCGGCCGCGTCAAGAAGGCGCGGGATTTTCAACACGGATTCAGCTTAGCCGACGCATGAGCGTCGACAATCCGTGAGGTGACGCCTGGGGGCTTAGCCCTGCGGGTCCTTCGCCACCGCAGCGCATCTGTATTCGTCCGCAACTCCCTGAAACGGACCGAAGACCTCATTCCCGTGGCTATCGAAACCCTGCGCCTTGAGAACAATGCTCACGGACCCGAATCACCATCACGAAGTCCGCGTCTCCCTGATCGCCTGATCTACAGGGCTTCGGCGTGATCGATCCCATGAATGCGATCTCAATTTCTTCTACTTTCCCGTCCAGTTGCGCAGGTACCGCTCAACAATCTCAGCCTCGGAAACATGAATCGCACGCGCGTACTCGATGAGGAATCCGCGCGCGAACACGCGTCCGGGAAGCGCCTCATGACGTCCCTCTTCCAGCGCGCGAAGAAACCGCCCCCCGACTTTGCTCAGCGCGGCGATCTGGTCCACCGAGAGTCCACGCTTCTCGCGAAGCGCCTTCAACACGGGTCCATCGACCATGTCCGGAACCTGCAGCAGCTCCATCGACGCCTGTGTCGTGGGCAGGGGCACTGGCTCCGCCGGCCTGTTTGCGGGAAACGTAGGACGAGGACCTTCCGACCGCCTGGATTCGGTGGGGCGGGCAGGCGCTTCGGGAGACCGAGGCGCCACTCCCGATCCGGCCAAGGCCATGTCGTACTCACGTCTGCTATTGGGATTCGACAGCGTACCGTACGCCTCCTCCACCAATTCGAGCATCCTCGCCCGCTCGGCAGGCTCCAGAAGACCATACGAAGGAGTCGAGTCGCCTGCGTAGAGGCTTCTCGCAAAACGATACGCCGCCTGAATCTGCCCAGATCCAACATGCGTGCCGACCCCAAGGGTTTCGTAGTAGTTCTTGTCTTTCACGCTTGATCCAAAACGATTGTGGTCAAAAGACCGGAGACAGGTCTGCTCGTCGCAGCAGATTGCGGGTCAGGCGCCGAACGTCCTCAGCAGCGCGAGAGCGGCTCGCGTCCACCATGAACATCTTTCCGCGACGCAGCGTCCGCCACACCGCATCATCGTGGTGTACGAATCCCGCGTAGGACATGGGCAGACCGAAGTGCCGACGGATGACAGCTGCGGTCTGCGCTCCAAACTTACGATCCGCGTCATCGCGGACTTGATTCGTCACCAGGGTGAGAGACATCTCTTCAATGATGGCGCGCGCGGCGCCCAAGAGAGATGGATCGATCGTCTCAATCTCGCGAAGAAGATCGTCGGCGACGCGAACCTTCGATTGAATCTGACCGGATTGAATGCCGGCCAGTCGCCGCCGCACATCCGCCGAGGGCATGCGTTGAACCAGGCGCTGCAGGCAGAGACTGCGGAGGAGGCTTGCGATGTTCTCAATCGAACTCGGCTCAGGCACAGACACAAACACCTTGAGATCCGCGATGTTCATCATCTCCACGGTCTCTGGCGAGACCCCGGCGCCGAGATCGATCAGTACCACATCCACCGGCAGAGCGCGCAAGGCAGTCGAGAGCCGCGCCGCCCAACCCACCGGAAATGCCCCCGCCCCCTCATCGACGCGCCCACCGATGAGGCGGAGGTTCGGATACGGCGTCGGGGTCGCGTACGCGTCAGCAATACTGCCGCCTTGGCGGATAAGGTCAGACAGCGACATCGACGGCGACGGCATGCCAAGGCAGGTGTGAAGGTTGGCGCCTCCAAAGTCGCCATCTACGACAACCACTCTCTTTCCGAGACGAGAGAGCTGGAACCCAACCGAAGCTGACAAGGCGCTCTTCCCCGTGCCGCCCTTCCCACCGCCGAACGCCCACACTTCAAAACCCTGGCCGTCGGAATTGGTCTCCGGTTCATTCACGCTCGGTTGATCTTTCTGTCGCAAGTTTCGGATGTTCCAGTCCCGGCTCGTGTTGTTATCATCGCCCGATGCGCGCCCTGATTATCGCCGGGATTTCTCTGGCCACAATAGCCTGCGGAATGGGAAGTCAGCCTCCGGCGCCGGATCTCCCCCCGTGGCGCCTGGTGAAGGACGCCAAAGGCGTCGAGATGCGGCTCACAGAAAAACCGCCCTACACGTATTTGTACGGCCTGGACGGAACTCTGCGAGAGCTCAAGTTCGACAGCAATGGTGACCAGAAGCCGGACGTCTTCGCCTTCTTCTCAGGCCGCACCACCCCGGATCGGCTCGAAATCGATGAGAATCGCGACGGAAAAATCGACCGCTGGGAAGAGTACAACCCGGAAGGTCAGATGACGAGGTACGCCACTTCGGCCAAGGGCGGCACGCCCGAGCGCTTTATCGAGATCGATCCGATCACGAAGGCCACGCTGAGGGTTGAAACCGACGCGGATCACGACGGTAAACGCGAGCGGCTTGAGATTTTCGTCGGTGGAAAGCTCAGCAGAGCGGAGATCGACGCGGATGGCGACGGAAAGCGCGAGCGAGTCGAGACTTGGGCGGCGGGCTATCTCCAAACCGAGGAAATCGACCGCGATGGCGATGGCCGCCCGGATATTCGCATCGTCCATTCAAAGAGCGGCGCGGTCACCAAGGTCGAACGACTTACGAAGTAAGCGGGGCATCGGTGCGAGTTGAGGCGGTGGTGCGCGCGGTTCGGCTGGGCGCGTTTACCAGCGTTCTCGTGGCTCCGTTCCTCTTTGGTGCCGTCGAGCGTTCCATTTGGATTCCGCTTTGCCAGTTATGGATCGCGCTTGGAATCATCTCGTTCTCGCTGACGCTCGCGGATCCAACACGTGGGACTCCTTCAGGCCGCTCCGCCTTTGTGGCATTGCTTCCGGTTCACCTTCTTTTTCTCATCCAGCTCTGCCCCTTGCCCGGGTTTATCCTCCGTTTCATCTCGCCGGGTTCGTACGCTGCCTACTTCTTGCCCGACCTGCACGATGGGAAATGGCGCCCCATCACGGTGTCGATGGGAGCAACGCTTGAAGCGTGGATCTATGTCGCCGGCCTTCAGTCGATCTTTTCCATCATGCAAGGCTTCTCAGCGCAGGCGCGACGGCAGGCAACCCATTTACTGCTGCTTTTGAGCCTAGTAGTGGCTATCGAGGGGCTCTGGCAATCGCGGTCGGAGCACCCCGATTGGACCTACGGGCTGATCCCAGTCGCTGCACCCCTGGGGCTGCAGAACGCCGGCTTCGGGCTATACCTAAACCGGAATCACTTCGCAACAATGAGCGCGATCGGCGCGGCACTTGCGGCAGGGCTTGGGATGTCCGCCTTCAAACGTCGAAAGGGGGGACATCCCCTTCTTCATGACCAGAACGAACTGGCCTGGATCATTTCGATGGGTGGCACGACCGGGCTGCTCCTGCTCGCCACCGCTTCCTCGGGATCAAGGTCCGGGTTGCTCGCGGCCATCTTCGGCATCGGCGTCGCCATCACGGGACGCATTGAGCGCCGTTCCGTTCTCATCTCCATAGGAGGCGTCGTGGCTCTGGCTCTCGGCGTGATCCTGAGCGGAGCGGCCGCCGTTGAACGATTCCTGCAGGCGAGCACAATCTCCATCCGGGTGCCCGCGTGGCTAGACATCATCACCATTACCCGATTTTTCCCAGCATTTGGAGCGGGCATCGGAACTTTCGCGGCCGCCTACTGGCCCTACCAGATGAACGCGCGGTACGAATTCTGGCAACACGCTCACAACGAGTATATCGAGTGGATCGTCGAGGGCGGAGTCGTCGGACTTGCGGTAGCTTTTGTGGCCTTGCGAGAATTCCGCGCGCGCTACCAGATTGAGGAACTTCAACTCGAACCATTGAAGAGCGTTCTTGCCGCATTTGCGTTCCAGGCCTTCTTTGACTTCCCCGCTCGGATTCCCGCCAACGCCGCGTTTGTCGTCTCACTCGTCGCGCTGACTCTCGTGCCCCGACGGAAATCGGGCGAGTCACGCCTCCGCCTTGAAGACGGTCATTCAGAAGACGAAACAAGAGCATGTAAAGAATGATGCGGCGTGATCCCGACAATGACACCCCGTCCGGCATTGGCGCGCGGTTGCCCGTTGTGAGGTTCGCTCCGTTACGCGGAAGCGATCGCCAGACTGCGGGCAATGCAGCGCGACAGATGGCCGACCTGGTGGCAGAGCGAACGCGTTACGTCCAGTGGATGCAGAAGCCTAGTTTATCTGCTCATCCCACAACTCGCACCCGAATGATGTTTCGGGTCAGAACTCTGCCCACTGATATTCCGAGGCAGGGCGCGCTTCCCGGCTTTCATCAACCGATGCTCTGATAGGCGCACCAAAAAAAGGCCAGCCCAATGGGCTGGCCTTTTTGCCGCCAGGAAGACTAGCGGGTGCTGCAGGTCAGGCCGACGACACGATCCGTTCCAAGCGGGTTGAGAACGCAAGGAACACCATTTGCGGAACCGCCGCAGGCATTCGAAAAGGTCGACGGAAGTGGCCCGGCGACCGACGACTGAGGAGCCGCATTTGCGAAGATGCTGACGTTGGCGTTGCAGGCGATGGAGAAGACGCGTGTTCCGCTCACTCGACCCAGATTGCCACCGATCGTGGAAACCACATCCGCAGTACAGAAGCGACCACCGACCGACGGATCAGCCGGGGCGTCAGGAATGACGACCACGGTAAGACTGCAAGTCGCGACAGGAGTCGGAGCAGGAGTCGCAGTGGGAGTCGCGGTAGGCACAGGAGGAGCCGTCGGTGTCGGGGTTGCATCATTCGCCTTGGTGACCTGCTGAACGGCAACGCCAGCCACAACAACGCCGGCGATGATGGCCGCGATCACGCCCGCACCGAGAGCAGCACCCGCGACGCCTCCGAAGCCTGCAAGCGAACCCGCAGCCGCACCGGAAGCAGAAAGAACGGAGACTGCGCCACTCGGAGTTCCGATCGGAGCCAGTTTGCCCTTGCACTCCGTGGCGCTGCTGACCACTGTGACCGAATGTTCCGGAGACTTCGTCTCAGCGAAATCGGAGGATGTGATCTGAATGTAGTAGTTGATCTTCTCGATCCCGCCATCCTTGGTGACCTTCGGGATGAACGCTCGGTGTGTCCGTCCACCGGCAACGGCCGGCTCGATCTTTTCAAACTCGGTGTAGAACCACTCAGGACTGAGATTGGACTGGAAGTAGAGGCGACCGTTGACCACCGAAGACAGCGGTTCGAACGTCGCTTCAATCAGTGTGAACTCGCCCTCTGTGATGCAATCGGCCGCATCATCGGTGATGGTCGCCGCGCCGCCAGGGGCCGGAGTCTGCTGCATTCCAAAAGACGACACCTCGATGTTCGCCATGGCCACCTTGCCGGAGAACACATCGATCGACAGAGGCGCACGGGAAATGGAGACACCTCCACGTCCGGGGCTCGACACAACGTAAGAGCCCGCAGGAAGCGCGGCGGTGAATGATCCATCAGCGCTGGATTTCACAGCAAACGACTTGCCCGAGTCGATGTTGATGAGGGTGAGCGAGAGACCTTCAAGGGCTCGACCATCTTTAGACACGACGCCCTTGACTGTGCCGCTGGTGGTGACCGTGGCACCCGATGGCATTGCCAACGCCAGCGAGAGAAACACACCCAGAAATTTCTTGATAGTCAAAGTCTTTACCCTCCAAAAGCCCGAACAAATTGCGACCCACGAACAACACAGTACGCGATATAGGGGCAGCGTACACGAATCCCGTCCCAACTGGCAAGGGAGCTCTACTCTATTTCTCAGCTCTCGAATCGACGCCGGGGCGGGCGCTCGGAGCGTATCTCGAGTACACAGCCCCATAGTAGCCGTAACCGCCGTAGTAACCGGTGGCGTATCTGGACAAATAGTAGGCGTTCTTCTTGACATCAACACGATTCAGAATCGCACCCAGCATTCGTCCGCCCACGGAACTCAGCTGCGCCACACCGTCCGCGGCCACCGCTCGCGTGGTGCGATCGCCTTCGATCACGAGAACGATCCCGTCGACGAGTCCGCCAATGACCAGCGCGTCGGCCATCCCGCCCACCGGAGGGGCGTCCACAATGACCCAGTCGTAGCCATGAGCAAGATCCTTGAGCAGAGCGCGCATCTCCGCGCAACCCATCAGTTCGGACGGGTTGTCTGGTGCCGAGCCGGCCGTAAGCGCAAAGAGCCCGGGAATTGGCCCCGGGCGAACGACTTCTCGAAAGGTGCCACGGCCGGCCAACAGGTCCTTGATCCCAGGACTCCGCGGCATGCTGAGATTGGAATGCACAGTCGGACGACGGAGATCGGAATCAACCAGAATGGCCGTAGCCCCCGTCTGCGCAATGGCCGCCGCCAGATTCAGTGCAGTCGTCGACTTCCCTTCTCCGGGATGGATGCTCGTCACCAGCAGAACGCGAGCGTCCGCGGCGGACGCAGTCGCCATGACGTTCGTGCGAATGACCCGGTACGACTCGGACAGCGGAGACGTGGGATGTCTCAGGGCGCTGATGTTGTTCTTCACCACGACATCGGTCACCGTTCCAAGATCCGGCACCAGCCCGAGGAACGGAATTCTCAAAGCCTCTCGAATATCGTCGGGGGTCTTGAGGGTGGTATCAAGTTTTTCTCTGGCCGCCACCAGGAGAATCCCGGTCACGAGGCCGACCAGAAGAGCGATTTGAAGGTTCCCCGTGCGGTCAGGAAACACCGGAGATTTGGGAATATCCGCAGGTTCGATCAGCCGAACCGTTCGGTCTGTGACCGCGCTTTCGACACTCGCTTCTTTCCCGCGACGCGCCAGGGCGAGCGCGATGTCGTTTGAGGTATCAGCGTCCCGCTTAAGGGTCTGGTACTCGGGAGACTTGTCTCGAAGCGAAGACATCTCTGCCTGGGCGGCGCTCACCGCGCCGGCGGCGACCGCCTCTTGTCGCGATGCTGCCTCGTATGCGGCTTCAACGCCGCGGACAACCCCCTTCGCTTCATTCCCGAGCGAGGATCGCAGGCTCTGAATGCGCGCGTCGAGCCCGACCACGTCCGGGTGCTTGGGTCCAAGACTCTGGTCAAGTTCACTCTTGCGCAGTTCGATGTCCACGAGATCCCTGCGCATGGCCTGGAAGGTCGAGTTGGCTGCGAGTTCGGGCAGCGACAACAGTTCGGACGGACTAAGACGACGAAGCTGATCGAGATAGGCCTTCTTCGACGCGCGATCGCTGCGAGCCTCGAGGAGTTGCGTGCTCGCCTGCGCGAGTCGGCCTTCGACCAGACGCTGCCTTGCCTCAAGATTTGAGCTTCCGCTTCGGTCCTCGTAAGAACGCAGTGCCTCAAACGAAGAACGGGCCTGCTCTTGCTCGTCCTGCAAGCGGGCTTCCAGCCACTTGGTTGCCTCAGTCGATTGGTCGGAACGGTTGCTGAGCGACTCGTCCACAAACGTCTGGGCAAGACCGTTCGCGGCCATCGCCGCGAACTTGGGATCGTAGGCGCGGAAGACCAAGTCGACCAGTGTTGTGCGCGGGATGGGCCGCACCGTCACGCGGGATCTAAACGCCGCCACGGTGGGCGCGACACCCATGCCCGCGGAGAACTCATCCGGCCGGCCGAACAACTTAGTTCGAATGAGTTCGATCGGCGAACGCATCGGGCCCGTCCCTAGTTCGGGCGAGTTCGCGAAATCGTAGCGCTCGACCACCTTCGTAAGCAGGGTCTTCCCCACCAGAATCCGATACTGGGTCTCGATCCACTCCGGCGTGATGGCGTCCACCACGTCTTTTCCGGGGGTCAGATCCGGACGGCTCTTCTGGATCTGAATCTGCGCCACGGCCTCATACCGCGGTCGGGCAGTGTAGTTGTAGGCAGTCGCCAGAACGAGGGAAACGATCACGCACGCCACGATCAGCCAGCGGCTATGCCATAGAGCGTGAGTGAACTTGACCCACTCCGACGCCGACTCAGGCTCGTTCTGGAATTCCGGTTCAGGCTTGATTCGCGAGTCTCCGGAGGGAACCGCGCGCAGCGCGCCATTCGTGGAGGTCATCGCGACAACCGCTGAAGGTGCTCAGGCATGGAGACGGATCGCACGGCGTGACTCAAAAGAACCTCTCGCCCACGTTCAGCGTGTCGCCGGGCTTGAGCAGGTCGGTCAACTGAGCCTTGATCTCCTTGCGCTTACCGCCTTCGAAACGCACGATCTTGAGACGCTTCATCGAACCGCGCTCTGAGGCGCCGCCCGCCATCTGCAGGGCATCTTGCACCGTCATGCCGTCGACGAATTTGAAGCTCGCGGGGCGCGCGGCTTGACCCGTCACGAAGATTTGAGCGGCGCGTGGAACGTACACGATGTCGCCGCCTTCGAGCATGACGTTTTGTTCTGCGTTTCCCTTCATCAACTCGCGAAAGCTCGCTCGGAACACGTCGGAGCCGGGGAGCGCACCGGGAGGAAGCTCATCGGCATCAGGGAGCCGCGCTACATCGGACAATCCGGGCACGATCGGCATCGAGGAGAATTGATCGATGGCCGCACGCTCGCTGCCTTCAGGCGGACGAGCGACCAGCACTTCGTGCCCCGCGTTTCCGGTCAGGCCACCCGCATCCGAGAGAAGCGCCAACAGAGAGCGATCGGAACGCAGCGGAAAAATGCCCGGTTTCGCTACTTCACCAAGAACCAGGACGGGCCGCGACCTGTATTCCTTCACGCGGACAGACACCTCGGGGCGCTTCAGAAACCCAGCGCCCAGTTGAGCCTGGAGCTTCTTCGCCAGGTCACTTGGAGTGAGGCCGGCGGCTTCGACGCGGCCGATGAGTGGATAGTTAATTCCTCCGTCCTTATCGATCACGAAATCGGCCGACAAGGAGGGCTGTCCGAGCACCACAACGTCGATGACGTCGGCAGCCCTAAGGGCATTGGGATCCGAAGTTTGAGCTCCGACCGGCGCAACCAGAATCGCGAGAAGAAAGACAGAGAAAAAGATCGACAGCTTCATGGATACGCCTATTCTCGTTGCGGACTCGCTTCAACGTCAAATTGCGAGTCGAGACTTCGCGGCGCCTTAGCCGGCCGAACCGCTCCTGCCCGTCTGGATGTTGGCCAGACGGCCTGGAATCCGGGCCGCCATGGAGCGAATCCTATCGACGGGAAGGCCGCGGCGAACCGCGATCATCCTCGCGACGATGCTCACCGCGATCTCCTCGGGAGTCTCCGCTCCGATCTCCACACCCACCGGTGTCTCAATGCGTGCCAGGTCCTCCGAAGAAAAGCCGCGTTCGATCAAATCCGTAAACACGTGGACCATCTTCGCCTTCGAGCCAAGCAGCCCCAGAAAACGAGGAACGCGCGGAAGGCACGATGCAAGGGCGGCCGCGTCACCCTTGTGTCCGCGGGTCACGACCACCACGTAGGCGCGAGGCGTGATTCCCAGGACCTCGGCGGAGGTTTCGAAGGCGGCGGACACCACGCGCGCGCCTTCAGGAAAACGTTCGGGCGTCGCATACTTCTCACGGTCATCAAGCACGCTCACGCGGAAGCCGGCGACCGCGGCGAGCGCGCAAAGAGGACGCGCCACGTGACCGGCGCCGAGGACAAAGAGATTTGGCGTTGCTTCCAGGGGCTCGATGAAGACTTCCATCCTGCCGCCACACACCAGACCCTCCTCACCCGCCTGCTCCGGCGTGAGATCGTAGGTCGTCAGGGATGGCTTGCCGGACTGCATGGCTGTCTTGGCCCGACGCGCCATTTCGGCCTCCACGCATCCGCCGCCGATCGTTCCGAAGATCGTGCCATCCTCCACCACCAGCATGCGAGCACCAGGACGCTGCGGAGTCGACCCCTGCGATCCGACCACGGTAACGAAGGCCGCAGGAACATCGCGTTCCATACACTCAGCAGCTTTCACGAGAAGATCCGCCCCGCGCGCGTGACGCGGCGACGCGACGGACTCGTGGCTCATTGCTTGAGGAGCGGAATCGGCTTGAGGAGCGGAATCGAGCCCGGCCGCAGCGCCACCACCCCCAAGGTGAGACTCGCAACTTCTGCCGGCGTCATCATGACATCGCCGAACTCGCTGAAGTAGCGAAGCGACCGCCGATAACAACGGGGTGTTGCGAGATCAAAGGCAACGCACGAGTCGATAGGGCGAGAGTACACGTGCACGGAGACCACCGGCTCATCCCCCACCACCGCGACTTGGTGGATCGTCTTCTCGCGGTTGATGGAATTAACGTGCCCCCCACGTGTGCACGTCTCGACGTGCTCTCGGGACAGACTCAATTCCGTGGCCCCCGCGATGCAGTCGAGTCCTTCGGATGCATGCTGCCCTTCCGAGGCGTTGCAGCCCTGCCATTTAAAATTCGACACTTCGGCGATGCCGCGGCTCACGATCATCCACCCGAGCTGACCGTTGTGGGAGTGAAGCGGAGTCTTCTGCCCCTTCTTCCAGCAAATCGCCATGACCTCAAACAGGTCGTCGCGATAGATCAGGTTCCGGGTGTACATCGCGTCCTGAAAGTGGACGTAGGGGACGAGCGAACTGTCCTGAATATCGGTGTCGCGACAAAAATCCAAAACGGTCTCGCTGGTCATCGTCTCGGCCGTGAAGCCCTTTAGAACGCTGACGAAGTCTTCGACGCTTCGTGTCTTGCTCATGGTGGCGTCCTAGCCGATGAAGAGGTGTTCGTCAGAATCTTCGGCTGATCGGCGCACCGGACTGGGAGGCGATCGACGCTTCGGTGCCGAAGTCCGGTATGTGTCGAGGCCGCGTCGCAGCCCTCCCCACAGCGCCGAGAGATCGGTCAACGAAGCTACCGGTTTCATGACGAGCGCACGAACGCTTTCAATGGATGTCTCGAGATTCCCGAGCGTTGTCGTCAGGAGCGACTCGATGCGAAGAGCCTGCTCGCGACCGGACTCCGTGATCGCTCGTAGATTCGCAGCACCCTGGCGAAGGTCGTCGATCGCCGGCTTCACATCGCGATCGAAGCGCAGATACAGGTCATTCACCCGCTCGCCGCTCTTCTTCAATCCGAGCGCCATGATCACCACAAAGGCGCACTGAACCACGGCGCAGAGCGCCATGACGCCCAGAAAGAAGATGCCCCAATCATTCATCGACCCGGATCCTCGCAGCTATCCCGCCCTCTGTGTCCTGCTCGCGTCGAAGCCTAGCTTCGGTCGCGCGCCTCACGATAGGCCTGATGACCCGCTTCGACGGCGGCTCCCAGGCGTTCCTTGCGTTCTTCGAGAAAGTCGACCGCGTCGTCACGAAGACGCTCGCCACGGCTCACGACGTCATTCTTCAAGTCGCGCCCCTTGGCCACGCCATCTTTAACCTGATCGGCAATCATCTCCCGCGTCTCACGGCCGGAGCGAGGAGCGAAGAGGACGGCGAGAGCGGCGCCCGCGATTCCCCCCACGATGAACGACAACAAGACGCCCGACGTCGATGAGTTCTCTTGATCAGCCATGGATGCCTCCAGATGTGGTTTGTACGTACGCGAAGCAGTCTAGCCCCACCGAATCAAGAAACCGAAGCGAAATCGCGCGAGACGAAACCCCGAATAAGATCCGCGCCTATGCACGGATTCCCGTTCTCGCGACGCGTGTTGAGTCTCGGGCTCGCGATGGCGTGCGCCGCTTCGTGTCGTCGGTCGTCCCTTGCGGATCTTCCCCTGTGGCGTGTTGAGACGGATGGCAGCGGACAGGAGTTTCGCGTGGTGCAACTCCCCTACGAACAGGCCTCGTATGACATGGCGTCGTACGCCATCGTACGGCGGGTCCTCGATCGCAATCGGGACGGTCTCTCCGACCGGATCATCACCTACAACGGCGTTGGTGCCTCCCGCACCGAGGAAACCGACACGGACTTCGACGGTCGTGTCGATCGGTGGGACACCTTCGGGCCCGATGGAAAGCGATTGAAGTCTGCAACGGCCCGCGTCGGCAATCGGCCCGACCGAATGGCGAGCTACGACCGCGCTGGGTTGCTGGCGCGTGTAGAGACCGACTCGGATCTCGACGGCGTGTTCGACCTCGTCCAAATCTACGAACACGGCAAGCTCGCGGAGAGCCGGATCGATAGCGATAACAACGGCCGAACGGACCGGATCCAGGATTTCAGGCCAGGCTATCTCGCGACCGAGGACTTCGATACCGATGAGGATGGCGTGGCGGATCTGCGTATGACGTACGCGAGAGACGGTTCCCTCCTCAAGATCGCGGTTCTCAATGCCGCCGTCACGAAAAGATCACAGCGGTGATGGCTCCCGACAAAGTCTCGGTCGTGTGCCGCCGTATCGGGCTCGTCACCTCCCTGCTGGGTCCGTTTGCCTACGGTGGAGTGAGCCCCTTCCTGTGGCCCGCTCTCGCGTGGCTTTGGATCGCCATCGGTTTGATCACCATCGGCGCCCGCCAACTCCAGGCCTCACCCGGCCCGGCGCCTGGCCGGCTGCTGCCGCTTCCGCTCGTCGGGTTCTATCTTTTGATGATGGCTCAACTCGTTCCGCTGCCCGCAGGGATCATCCGGTGGTTCTCCTCAGGATCCTTCGCTGCGCACTTCCTGCCCGGCTCAGTCGAGCGCACGTGGGCGACCCTGACCGTCAGCCCGACCGGAAGCTGGCAAGCCCTCCTCTACATCGCCGGGCTGCACGGCTTGTCGGTCGCCCTTTTCTATGGCGCTGACATCGGCACAGCCCGGCGCCAGCTGTTCGCCGGCATGGCGGCGGTGGGCGGCGTCCTGGCCCTTGAGGGCCTGGTCCAGGCGCAATCCGCACATCCCTTCTCGCTCTACGGAATTTGGAAAGTGCCCGGCATCGGCAGTCACGAGCGGGGGGTGTTCGGGCCGTACTACAACCGCGATCACTACTCCAATCTGATTGCCATCGCGGGGTCGGTCAGCGCTGGGTTGCTGGGCTACCGGATCAAGCAACGCGCGTTTGGGAGTCTGAAGGCTTTTGTCGGGTCCGCCGACTTCTCGATGACCCTTGCTCTGATCGCCGGCCTTCTTCTCATGATGGTCGCAAGCGCCGCCTCTGGCTCGCGCGGCGGACTCGTGGCTTTCGGGGTCGGCCTCTTAGTGGCCTTCGGGCCGGCGGCGCTCGTGCGCCCCAGGCTCGCGCTCGCTGGCCTGATTGGGTGCCTCGTGCTTCTCTTCGCCACCGGAGTTCCGGCGGCCTTCGCGCGCATGGGCGACGCTGATTTTGAGGCGAGTCGCCTGATGGTCTGGCGTGACATTGCCCGCCTGGCGACTTTCTTCCCGATCTTCGGATGCGGCATCGGGGCGTTTGCTCCTGCCTACTGGCCCTATCAGCGGGTCGTACGTTTCGAGTACTGGCCGCACGTCCACAACGAATACCTGCAGTGGTTCATCGAAGGTGGAGCGTTGGGCGCGTTGATCGCGATCATCTTCCTGCGCCAGGTGTGGATCGCCGCTCCGCGAATTGTGCGGTCTGTCGAAGCGCGCCCGGCCCTTGCGGGAGTCGCGGCTGGCTTCACGCATGCGCTGGTTGACTGCACCCTTCGCGTTCCCGCTAACGCAGCATGGGTTTGGCTTTTGGCTACGGTGCTCTTTGTCGCCGTTGCGCCGTCGACCGGCGAGCAGAACTAGACAGGGCGCGAACCGCAGAGATCGCGAGGCCGGCGCGGACCGGCCGCCGGCCCGGCTGAGACTCCCTGGCCGGGCGGCCTACTTCCTACGGACGGCCGGGCTACACGGGAGCGCATCGCCCATAATCGGATTGAACGGCGGACTGCAACCGCACTCAAGCGTCACGCTCGTCAGAGCACTCAATCCCGGACCAGCAGTGCAAGGCGTGTCAACCGCGTTTCCAGAGCAAACGTTCCCGGACCAGCTGGCCGCTGTGGGGCCGACAAAGGATGCGGGCGGTCCCAGCACGGCCTCGACTCGAACATCAGCCGAGCACGTCGTGGTCGTGGCAAAGGAGTTCGAAACATCGGACGCAACGAGCGAGTCGTTGATGAACACATTCGCCTTGCAAGGATTGTACGGACCGCCCGCAGGATTGATACTGACCGAGACTTGGCACCCACCGGGCGATGGACTTGGGGACGGACTTGGCGAGGGGCTCATCGAAGGAGAGGGCGAAGGCGAAGGCGAGGGACTCCCGGACGGGCTCGGCGAGGGCGACGGGCTCGGCGAAGGCAACGGACTTGGCGAGGGTGTGGGCGTAGGGGTTGGCGTCGGCCCAGGCGGCAACGGAGTCGGTGTCGGAGTTGGCGTCGGGTTGGGAGCCGGAGCGGGAGTCGGTGTCGGAGTTGGAGTGGGCGCAGGACCCGGGGTCGGTGTAGGCGTCGGAGTGGCAGTCGCGGTCGGCGTCGGAGTGGGTGTCGGCGTGGGATCGCTGCCGCCTGTTTCAGCCACGCCGTCGGCCACGGCAACCGTGGCGAACCCGAGGGTGGTCCCGATCACGTCGGTCGCAAGACTCAGGCCGACGCTCGCAAAACCGGCCGGCGTCCCAGCGAGGCCACCGCTGCCGAGGACAGAAAGCGCCTGCGATGGAGCACCGGCGGGCGCGGAGAATGCGCCGGCCTTACAGGCTTCGCCCTTCCCAAGGACGCGCACTTCGATCTCACGCGTGCGCGTTTCGGTGAAGTCCGCCAAGGTCACCTGGATGTAGTAGGTCACGGCAGTGATGCCGGAGCCGTCTTTGATCTTGGGAAGGAAGGCACGATGGGTCGGGGGCACGCCCGGATCGATCGGTTGGGGTTCATCCAGATTCGTCCAGCGGCGACGAATGTCGTCGCCTTCACTCATCGCGCCAGGATTGGCAGGGTCGGGAGCCATCGTCCATTTGTACTTAGGGAAGTCGCCCGTCAACGTCTGGAACTCGGTGTAGAACCACTCATCGCTGAGGTTTGACTTGAAATAGAGGCGAGCGCTCACCACGGACCCGGCGGGCTGGAACGTGGTGTCGAAAACAGGAAACTCGTTCTTCGCGACGCAGCCGACAGGATTGTGGAAGATAGATGTGCTGCCCGCGGCGTCTTGAACGAGCGAGCGAGCCATTTCAATGTTGGCGGATGCGAAACGTCCAGCGGCTACCTGGATCAGCACCGGCGCCTTGCCGATCGAGAGGCCACGCACACCAGCGCTGGAAACAACGTAGGAACCGTTAGGCAGGGAGAGGGAATATGTTCCGTCCTTCGCGGTTCGCACGCTGAAGGACTGGCCTGTCTGGACATTGACCAGGGTCAGAGGAATCCCCTCGATCCCCTGGAGATTCACGATCACCCGTCCCTTGACGCCGCCCTGAGTTGCGCCGAGAAGAACCTGCGAACAGAGCAGCCCAATCGTCACGAGTCCGGCGAAACGAAATTTATGCCTCATGAACCGCCTCCATAAACGGCCGTCTTCGGCCCGTAGCCGCCGATTCTAGCGTTACTTAGGAGCGGTCGGTCAAGCGAGAGATAATCCCTTCATGGCCACCGCTCTCGCATGCATGGATGACTTGATGTTTCTCTCGAAAATCGTCGAAGCGACCAAGGCTTTGGGCGTTCCTTTGCGATCTCTGAAAACTGCGGAGAAGCTGGTTGCGGCATGCCGCGAGAGCACCCAACCGATGGTTTTTCTAGACCTCGACGACCAACGTCTCGACGCCGTGGCCCTCGCGAGCGCCATCCGTGCGGCGGAACCAAAGGTCGAAGCGACCATCTATGCCTTCGTTTCCCACGTCAACGAAGGTCGGATTCAAGAGGCCGGGAAGAATTTGTTTGACCGCGTCCTGTCACGCGGACAGTTTGTGCGCCTCCTTCCTGACCTTCTGCAGCCACCCTCCGACACGCAGTAGGCAGGTCGGCTACGATCTCTTCGGCTCTCCCATCAGAACGAAGAACTCGACCTGAATCTTCTCGTCGTCTCCAGCCGAGAGTTCGCGCTCGACCGCGGCCGAGTCGAAGGTGGTGATCGCTTCAACGAAGCTCTGGAGGTCGCCGTTGACCAGAATATCGGCGCGCGTCCAGACGATCGCTGCCGGCATCTTCACGGTATCTAGAAAGTCCGCGAAGCAATCGATGAACGAGTCCCAGTTATTTCCGAACTTCGCAGGGAACTCAAAGGCGTCCGCGGCGGACGCCAGGAACGTGATCTTGTCCTTCGCCCGGTCTCCGGAAATCATGTGCAAAGAGAAGCCGGCTCCCTTCAGCTTCTGGACCACCTCCGCGGCTTTCGCCGTTTCCACGACGTGAATGGACCTGCCCCTCAGGCCCGGCAACAGTTTCCCCAGATCAATCACACATTCACCTCAGTCGAACAAATGTTTCGTAGTGGTCGCGCGTCCAGTACACCTCGTGCTCGCGACCAAAAATCAAGCGCTCCGCGTCCCTCGGCCCGTTCTTCGGCCAGACATCCGACTCCACCCAATATCCAAGCGCCTTTCGTGGCAACCGCCGTTCGGCGTTTTGGAAGATACCCTTCTTCGCTCCGCGGCGTCCGCCCTGCGCGACCCCTTCGGGCGGCGTGCCATTTCGATCCATCGATTCCACCACGCGGGCGATCTGCTCACGATGCATCGGATCACTAACCGCCTGAAGATCGAGCGTCGACCCAGAGTCTGTATTCGCACTCGCGGCGGGCGGGCGGAGGGCGGGAGTGTTGGACTCAGGCCTTGCCTGCGGCTGTGGGATCGCCGAAGTCGCGATCGCAGGACCGCGCGACCTCGCGACAAGCCCGCCCACCAGAATCACCAGAATGGGAACGAGCCTTCCCATGCGTGACCGGAGGGGCTTCATGGAGTGAGTCTAAACTCACCGCCCTTTCCGCAGAGCTAAATCTCCAGGAGCGTCTCCATGTCCGAACCCAATATTCTGCTCGCTGTCGAAGGCCCGCTGGCCGTCGTCACGGTCAACCGCCCCGACAAGCGGAATGCGCTCGACCTCGCCACCGTGGAGGAGTTTCACTCTGCCCTCGCCGCGATCTCGAAGGCGAACTGCACCGTGTTCATCGTCACCGGCGCAGGCGACAAATCCTTCGTGGCGGGCGCCGACATCAACGCCATCAAGGCACGCCGTCGCAACGATGCGCTCGCCTCGACCAACGCGAAGCTCATGTCGGCCATCGAGAATCACGACGCGGTGGCCATTGCTGCGGTCAACGGATTCGCCATGGGCGGAGGTTGTGAACTCGCCCTTTCCTGCGACTTACGCATCGCCTCCGAGAACGCCCTCTTCGGCCTTCCCGAGCCAACTCTTGGCATCATTCCCGCCGCCGGTGGAACGCAGCGTCTTCCGCGCGTCGTGGGCCTGGGTCGCGCCAAGGAGATGATCCTGACCGGCGCCAAGTGGGACGCGAAGAAGGCGCTCGATTTCGGGCTCGTCAGCGAAGTGGTCCCCGCGGACGAACTCATGTCTGCCGCTCGCGCGATGGCCGCCCGTGTCACTTCACTCGGTCCTTTGGCGGTCCGACTTTGCAAGCAGGCGCTCAACGCCTCGGCCAACATGCCGCTCCAATCGGGCCTGATGTTCGAGTCGATGATTCAGGCGGTGACCTTCGAGTCGAAGGACAAGCTCGAGGGCGCCTCCGCTTTCCTGGAAAAGCGGAAGCCCAATTTCACGGGCGAGTAAACCGCCGCGTCTCTAAATCTTCCGCAGTCGCACGTTGGCGATGCGGTGATCGCTGGTCTTCTCGAGGATCAACTGCGCGCGCTCCCGCGTAGGCAGCACGTTCTCGTGAAGGTTGCGGCCGTTGATCTCGACCCAGATGCGTTGCGCCTCGGCCTTGGCCTCGTCGTCAGGCAGGCCGGCGTACTTGTGGAAGTACGACGCCGGGCTACTGAACACGCCAGACCTCAGCGAAAGGAATCGCTCCACGTACCAGGTCTGAATGTCGCGCTCCGCTGCGTCGATGTAGATCGAAAAGTCGAAAAAGTCGGAGACGAAAGATCGTGCCGGCTTCCCCGCCACCTGAACGCCCGTCTGCAATACGTTCAGCCCTTCAACGATCAGAATGTTGGGCGCTTTGACAGTCTGCACCTGGTCGTTCACGATGTCGTAGGCGACGTGGGAATAAAGCGGCGCTTCCACATGAGGCTCCCCCGCTTTCACCGCGGTCATGAAAGCGATAAGGCGCTTCACGTCGTAGCTTTCGGGAAAGCCCTTCCGCGCCATGAGCCCACGCTTCATCAGGGTCTTGTTGGGAAAGATGAAGCCATCCGTGGTGATGAGATCCACCTTCGGATGATCCGGCCATCGCGCAAGCAGCGCCTGCAGGACGCGCGCGGTCGTGCTCTTCCCCACCGCCACGCTCCCGGCCAAGCCGATGATGAACGGAACATGCTCAACGGTGTTGCCGAGGAAGGTATCGGTGACCACGCCCAGATGCTGGGAGGCGGCGACGTAAAGGTTCAACAGGCGCGACAGCGGCAGATAAATATCGCGAACCTCCTGCAGGTCAAGACGCTCATTGACGCCACGCAGGGCGCGGAGTTCATCCTCGTTGAGGGTGAGCGGGGTCTTGCCGCGCAGCGGCGCCCATTCCTCTCGCGTAAACGACAGGTAGAGCGAGCGGCTCATGGACGTGCCTTCTCGTAGGCCTCGGTGATCCACGCGGGCGGGTCGGGCGAGCCCGTGCGACGACGCCCCATGGTTAGTTCCCAATGGTGCAGCCACGAAATGCCAAAGCCGCCCACGTAGGTGTCAGCCGACTCGAGTTCGCCGCGGTCAATCCGCCGATCACGACCACGACGAGGCCCATCCAGTGACGTGGCATCTTCACGCGTGGCGGTCCGCCAACACAACGGTGCGCAGAAGTTTCGGAGCTCGGCGATGCCTGGTCGCCTGTTCAAACGCATACGCGTACTTGATCAAGGCACCTTCCGACCACGCCGGCCCCATGAGCGTCATTCCGATCGGCAACCCGGAAATGAAGCCGGCCGGAACCGTGATGGCTGGGTAGCCAGCGATCGCTGGCGGCTGGGAACTCGAAACACCGCTGAACGCATCGCCATTCACCAGGTCGATCAACCAGGCAGGTCCACCGGTCGGAGCGAGAATCGCATGGAGACGATCCTTCGCGAGCGCCTTGTCGATGCCGTTCTCACGCGACTCCTTCAGATCCTTCGCAAGCGCCTCCTTGTATTCCTTTGAGTCAAGCCCGCCCTTCTTCACCGCCTGCAGGAAGATCTCCTGGCCGAAGTAAGGCATCGAGGTCGCTTTGTTCTCCTCGTTGAATTTGATGACGTCATCCATGGTGCGGATGCCGAGCGACGGATCCACCGTCGCTAGAAAGGCGTTCAAGTCGGCCTTGAACTCATACAGGAGGACTTCGAACTCGCTGTCGCCGTACTCCGAACCCGTCGACAGCTCGCAGTCGTCCACCATGATGGCTCCCGCGTCCTTCATGGCCAGGATCGCATCCTCCATGATCTTGTCGACGCGCGCATCCTTGCCGAAGAACTTGCGTCCGATGCCGATCCGCGCGCCCTGGAGTCCCGCCTTGTCGAGGAAGGTCGTGTAGTCGGCGGCGCTCTTGCCTCTGCTCTGCGATGTCAACGGATCGCGAGGATCGACGCCAGTCAGCGCGGACAGGACCGCGGCCGCATCCGCAACCGTGCGACACATCGGGCCGGCGGTGTCCTGTGAATGCGCGATGGGAATGATCCCGCTGCGACTGACCAGTCCAAGCGTCGGCTTGATTCCGACCAAACCGTTTCCAGAAGACGGGCAGACAATGGAGCCGTCGGTCTCGCTCCCGATCGCCGCCACGGCAAGGTTCGCGGATGTCGCGGAGCCCGAGCCAGAACTCGATCCACACGGATTGCGATCCAGCGCATACGGATTCCGGCACTGGCCGCCGCGGCCACTCCATCCGCTGCTGCTCTTGGTCGAACGAAAGTTCGCCCACTCAGAGAGGTTGGTCTTCCCAAGGATCACGGCGCCCGCGGCGCGCAACCTCTCGACAATGAACGCATCCCTCTTCGCGCGATGCTTCGCGAGCGCCAAAGATCCAGCACTTGTCACCATGCCGTCGCCCGTCTCGATGTTGTCCTTCACCAGGATCGGCAGGCCATGAAGCAGGCCGCGCGCCTTCCCCGCCTGACGCTCCGCATCGAGCGCGGCAGCAACCTTCTCCGCATCCTTGTTCGTTTCGATGATGCTGCGCAGACCGTCGGCGCCGCGATCCACGGCAGCGATGCGAGCCAGATAGGCCTGGGTCAGCGCCAGCGAGGACAGGTCGCCCTTTGCCATGAGGGACGCCAAGCCTGAGACGGACGCTTCCTCGAAATCAAACTCCGAAGGCGCGGATTTCGACCCGGACACGACCGCCGGCGTCCCGCCCGAAGAGGGCACAGGCGGCTTGGTTGGAACCTGGGTGGCCGCGGCCAGACCCATCTTGAGAAATTCGCGACGTGCGGTCATGGCGCTCCCTTTCAGTTTGACGCGAGCTTTGCTAGCGGAGGATCTTAGCCCGCCCCCGCAAGGTCAACGGCCATGTTCAAATCACCGTCCCGTGGAAACAGCTCCGACACACCTCCCAGCTTCCACGGTCCGAGGGCCGTCTCTGAGTGTCCCAGTTTCGTTCCGGGTCGTAGCCCTGCTGGCGGCCTTGCTGTCGGTGGCGAATGCTCTTTGGGCAGCGTGGGATCAGGACGTGACCTACGACGAGCCTTTTCATCTGCGCTGGGCCGAACGGCTCTTGCGCGACCGCGAGGACGGACGCGAGGAATTCCGGTTTGACTCCAAGACGCCGGCCATGATTCCGGCCATCGGGCTTCGGAAGGCTGCCATCGCCATGGGCGCAGAGTCGGATCAGGCTCTGCGCTTTGCCACCCGCCTTCCGTCCGTAGCCCTTCTGATCGCGGCATTCTTCCTCGTCGCCCGGCTCGCTGAAACTCAAGACCCGCGCACCTGGTGGATCGGATTGCTGATCGCAGCCCTCGACCCTAATCTCGCAGCGCACGCCTCCATCGCCACCACCGACCTCGCGTACACCGTCGTCGTTCTTCTGCTCGCGGTGATGCTCGCGGGGTCACGGGCCACGGTCGCGCGAGCGGTTGGCCTCGGCCTGACCCTCGGGCTCGCCTTCGCCGTCAAGTTCACCGCCGTGTTGCTGCCTCCGATCGCAATCGCCGTCATCCTCATCGGAGATCGCGCTGAACTCCGACATCGCATCGCATCGTTGATGACAGTCAGTCTCGCGGCGTTCCTCGCGATGGATCTCGCCTATCTCTGGGTCGGGGTGATGGAGCAGCTCAAGAACGTGCCATTTCAGACGCCCATGCTGAAGACGCTGGCATCGTTCCTTCCGACGTTACGTCTGCCCGTGCCTCGCGGTGTTCTCACCGGCATAGACGTCTCGATGGCCCACAATCGAGCGGACCTCTGGGCCTCGTACGTTTTCGGCACGGACCATCGCGGAGGCGTCTGGTACTACTTCATCGTCCACTGGTTGATGAAAACCCCGATCGCCTTGATCGCACTCATCGCGACTGGATTCTGGGGCGTGCGCCGATGGATCGCCCAGCGCGACATAGCAATTCCCGCGACAGTGCTGGTCATCCATCTTGTGTACCTCTCGTTCTTCTTCGCCACCCAAATCGGCCTGCGCTTTGCCCTCCCTTGCGTCGCCCTGGCATGCGCAATCGCGGCGCGCGGCCTGGGCGGAATCGCAACACGTTGGATTCTCGTGGTCGCAGCTCTGTGTGCGGTTGAGCGTATTCCGTACCGCGAAGACCCGATCGCCTTCACCAACCTCACCGTTTGGCCGAAGAGCCGGGCGTACTGGTTCATGGCCGATTCAAACCTCGACTATGGCCAGAACCGCGCCCGGGTGGCGGGGTACGCCAGGGATCTCGGCCAGGCGTTCGTCATGGATCAGGCCACCGTGACGCCGGGCCTCTATGTCGCGGGTGCGAACGAGCTGACCATCTTCGACACGCGCGATTCCCATCGCTGGCTGTTGAACAAGAACATTCCTGCGATCAATGTGGGTTTCACCGACTTCGCGTTCTCCATCACGGGAGAACGCTTCGACGAATACCTGAACGAAACGCGGATGGCGGCGGCGCTCCCGAGCGGCGACGGCAAATGCGCGGAGCCGCTTCAGCACTACGCTCCCGGCGCCCGGATACCCTTCGACCAGAGAACCGGCCCCGGTGCTGGCCGACTTTGGATCGTCTGCGTTTCAAGCCGCAAGGGCGCGGACATTGGCTTCACCACGACGAATGGCCGTCTCTGGTTCGGCCGCGTGACTGAGGCCGGGTCGTGCGAGGCTGACCTGCTGCAGACGGGTCAGCAAGCCTGGTTCCGCATTCCGCGCGGCGGAAAGACGCGCCTGTGCCTCCGGGAGATCCCGTACCGCCGCAGCGAAGTCGCCTACGTGACGACAGGCTACGTCACCATCCGCGGTCAGGGAGCCGACGTTGAGCTTCGGGAGGCGCCCCATGAGTCGCTCGTGCTGAATGCGCCCGAGCCAGCGTCTCAAAAGTAGCTTCTAGAAGACGCTGACCTTCAGGTACTTCTTCGGGTTCGCCTTGAGATCGGCCATCAAGCTCTTCATCTCCAGGGAGGTGGCGTTGACGCTCTCGAGTGTTTTGTTGAGGTTCACGAAGAGCGAGTCATCAACCGACATCTTGCCCAGCGTGCCTTCGCCACGATTCATGCGCCCGAGAACAGCGTCGAGCGACTTGGTGCTGTTCTCCACCGTGGTCGCGGTCCGATTGGCGCTGGCGCTCACGCTGTCGAGATTCTTCATGGCGCGATCGATCTCTTCACGCGAAGTGGCTTTCGCGAGATTGTCCGACGCGACCTTCATCGACGCCGTGACGTCCTTCAGCTGTTTCTGCTGCTCAAGGGCGATCGCGGAAAGCCGCTTCAAGAGCGTGTTCAGTTCAGCAGCGCTTTCATCGGTGTTCTTGATCAGCGAATCAGAAAGAAGCGACTGGACGCGCCCCATCGTCTTGTTGGCTTCGCCGGCAACCTGTTCTGCCTGGGTCATGATGTCATCGGGCACGAAGCCTGGAAGAATCGTCCCTTCCCTGGCCACCTGCGTGGACTTGCCCGGAACGATGCGGGCGACCATGCCGCCAAGCATGCTGGCGCTCGCGAGTTCGACCTTGGAGTCGGCGGGGAACGTGTACTCTCCCTCGATTTCAAGCCGAATGTCGACGCTCTTCTCGTAGATGGTGAACTTCTGCACGCGGCCGACGTTGACGCCCAAAACCTGAACGGGATCTCCTTTGCGCACGCCACCCGCACTCGGGACCACACTTGAGACGACATACCGGCCGCGGAACATCGCGGCATCCGTGAGCGTGAAGAGGAGGAACAGCGTGACCGCACCACCCAGGATGACGAACAGCCCGACCCAAAGTTCCTGGTTTTTGCCCCGCGTAGGTGGCGCTAGAGGCGCCCCGGCCGTATCAGTCATGCTCGTACTCCTGTGGAACCGGATCCCATCGATCCGGGTAGGTTGTCGCCTTCGTTCTCTTCAAGCATCTTTATGGCCGCGGCGGCGGCGGCGCGCCGGTCGGCGAACGCCATGACCAGCGGCTCGGTGCTTCGGCGGAACTCATCCGGAGTGCCGACAAATTTCAATTTGCCCGAATCCAGCAGGGCCACGCGATTCGACATCTCAAGCGCGCCTTCAATGTCGTGCGTCACCACAATCGATGTCACCTTGGTGCGCTCGGCGATGGACATGATGAGGTGGTTGACCGTGGCGGCGTTGACCGGATCGAGCCCCGTGACCGGCTCATCGTAAAGAACGATCCTTGGCTCGCCGACGATGGCGCGCGCGAGACCGACGCGCTTGCGCATGCCGCCAGACAACTCAGCCGGCAACTTTTTCATGACTTTGCGGGGATCAAGGTTCACGTTCTCAAGCGATTTCGCAATGCGATCGAGAACCTCACCCTTGGGCAGAGCCTCAAGCGCTTCCGGATCCAGGCCCATCTCGATGTTTTCGTAGACGCTCAAGGAGTCGAAGAGGGCCGCGTACTGAAACACATAACGGACGGACTTTCGGAGCTCGCGCAGAGAGCCTTTTCCTGTCTGGTAAACGCTGCGGCCGTCAATACGGACGTCGCCGCGATCGGGAACGATGAGGCCGATCGTGGTCTTGAGCAGAACGCTCTTACCCGTGCCAGAGGTGCCG
>JBDTQB010000011.1:0-32583 GCA_039932395.1 Vicinamibacteria bacterium
GTCTCGAGGTCGCCAAGCCCATCGCCGCCAATACGCCGCTGCTCTATCGATTCGAACTGCCCAACGCGAACCACGTCTTCCGCCCCGGCCATCGCATCATGGTTCAAGTGCAGTCGAGCTGGTTCCCGCTCTACGACCGCAATCCGCAGACCTTCGTGCCGAACATCTTCTGGGCAAAACCCGGCGACTATCGGAAGGCGACCCAACGCATCCACCACTCGGTGGGGCAGGCAAGCTATGTCGAGCTGCCCATCGTGGGCAAATAGCAGACCGCCTGGCCGCGGACCCTCGTGCTACGGTTCGGCCCGTGGATCCGCTCGCCAACTCGAACTGGAGTTCTCCCTCGACCGTCCAGGGATTCTCCCAGTCGCCCCCCAACGCCACCCTCTTGCGCTTCATCGCCGACGAGCGCTCACGCCGGTCGATTCGCAACGTCCTCGACATCGGTTGCGGAGCGGCGCGCAATGCGGGGCCCATTGCGGATTCGGGGTTGGAAGTTCTGGGAACCGATCTCTCCTGGCCGATGCTGGTGGCGGCTCGTCGTCGGTCTCGATCGACGAACGGCCGTCTCGACCTGGCCCTCACGCCCATGGAAATCCTTCCGGTCCGAAGCGGCGCCTTCGATGTGGTGGTGGCGCACGGCATCTGGAATCTCGCTCGCTCGCGGGCCCAGTTCCGGCAAGCGGTGTCCGAAGCCGCTCGTGTGTGCCGACCGGGCGCGGGTCTCTTCCTGTTCACGTTCTCGCGAAACACACTGCCCGCAGACGCGGCACCCGTTCCTGGCGAGACTTTCGTGTTCACGCAATTTTCGGGGGAGCCACAGTGCTTCCTGACCGAAGAAGAACTCGTGCTGGAACTCGGGTCTTGTGGCTTCGTGAAAGATCCCGTCGGTCCTCTTACCGAACACAATCGACGGCGCCCCGAGGATCACGGTGCTGCCAGAGGGCCCGTGATCTACGAAGGCACGTTCCGATTTGCTCCCGCGTAAGGGAGGCAGAGAGACGAACCTGGCACTGCGCGAACGGTCGAAGTGGGCGGATCCCCTCGACGGCCTGCGGGCGGGCGCTGCACTTCACACCCTGGAAGGCATTGTCCGTGCCGTGCCCCGGCGTCTGGAGTGGGACGCGAAAAGCGGAACGTTCGACGCGGAGATGGAGTGGCACGATTCGTACGAGGCGGAGCAGCACGTCGCGCACTACGGCAAGAGCGCGCAGCCCGTCTGCTGGTCGCTGATTGGTTATGTGAGCGGGTACGCGAGCGCGTGCCTGGGCAAGGAAGTCTTTTTCGCCGAGACACAGTGCCTCGGTCAGGGGGCGGGTCACTGCTCCTTGATCGGAAAGGACGCGGTTCGCTCACGCTGTTCCTCGACGAGATTGGCGAGATGGCGCCCACGATCCAGGCCAAGCTGCTGCGCGCGTTGCAGGAGCGGGAAATCCGCAAGGTGGGAGGGGAGCGGGACATTCGCGTTAACCCGCGCGTGATCGCCGCGACCAACCGCGATTTGCGCGCCACGGCCGCTGGCGGTGCCTTTCGCGACGACCTGTACTTCCGCCTCGGCGCGTTCGTCATCACCGTGCCGCCGCTGCGCGATCGACGCGAGGAGATCCCCGCACTCACACATCAGTTCCTGCGGGCGGCCGCCTTACATACGAAGAAGGATGTCCAGGGCATTTCAGCCGAAGCGATGGCGCTGTTGATGAGGCACCCCCGGCCGGGCAACGTCCGCGAGCTGGAGCACACGATCGAGCGCGCCGTCATTCTGGCGCACACGGGCACAGTGGGCGTTCGGGAATTGCCGAGCGAGCTGCGCGCGCCGATTGTTGACACCTCGTCGGACGAAAGCCTCGACCTCGAACAGCACGAGAGAAATGTCATCCAGCGGGCGTTTGAGCACTTCGGATGGAACCGCACGCGCGCCGCGAAGGCGCTCAAGATCAGTACGGTCACGCTCTGGCGGCGGATGAAGCAACACGGAATCGTCGAGCCCCAAGGACGTTAAAACCTCTTCGGGCGCCTCCTCAGAGTCCTCACGGACGCTATCGATCTCGGCCTCTTGAAATCTAACGCTCGTCGGACTTCCTGAAAACGCTGGCGAGCTGTTTCTCGATTCCGCCGTTCAACCCGATGTTCATCGGGCGCTCGAATATCCCCGTTCACGAACATGCCAACTGCCGCGTAGGCCGAGCGAGAGACACGAAGACCCATTTGTTCCCGCAACTGAGCCTCGGGACTTCTCTCTCAGACTGCGTGCCCTCGCCTTCGGTCTAGCTCCGCGGCCAGGTTTATTGCGTTGGCGCGGAGTGCATCAAGAGTCTTTCCAGAATCGATGTTCACGGGAATTATCGGGTCCGAGCGCCCGAGGAGTGTGCCCGTCGCAGACGCCCACATCTCGAGCTGTCCGTTCCGAACACAGCACTCCAAGACTCGAATGCGATCTATCTGCTTCTCCACAGCCGCGACCGATCCGTTATCGCGAACGTTCAGGCCTTGCATGAAGTCAAACATCAAATGTTCGGATCGGAAGTCAAGGCCGAGCACTGCTGCCGCCAGTTGATCCTCTGAAGTCAGACAAAGCGTGACCACACCCACTTTCACTCCGATTGGAGTAACGCTCATCCGATCAAGGCCCTCGAACGGCTCTTCGTCGCGAAACCGGATGCTTATCGGCCCAATGGTGGGCAGGTCGCTGAGAAGGATGGCGTCGTCTCCCTTCAGGCGTCCGACAAGCTCGGCGCCGAAGATGTCGCGGAAGCCGGCCAACTGGTAGAGATGCTCACGATGGATCGTGAGCCTTGACTTCACACCAAGTGCGTATTCGATCGCATACTCGGCCAAAGCGCGCGCTAGCGGCAGATCCTGCCGGACGCGGTGGCGGTCCTCCGGATCGTCGGGGTCGACCACCGGGTCGTTGTGCGCATGGGCGACTGCGCAGCGTCCTGACTCGTAGAGGTAGTGGGGAATGTCGGGCTCGAGTTCTTGAAGCTTGCGTATGCGGCCGAGGGCGTCGTGGTCCTTGATCTGAGAGAGCGTGTTCTTGATCCACGCTTTTTGTTGAGCCCCTTTATCGGCCAGAATATTCACGATCTTGAAGTACCCAAGCAGCTCGTACAGGTCGCTGTGTACGACCCTCGCCTCTCGGTAGATCGCCAGCGCGAGCCACGTCTTGGGATCAGATGGTTCCTGCAGGTGATCCAATCGCAGCTTCGTCCGGAAGGAGGGGACCTCTTTAACGTGCCATGATGATTTGCCAAGGCCTACTGGGAAGCTGCCCCCACCCCACGCCCCATCGTCCTCCACCCTTCCCTGACCCTCGTGCAGCCACGCGAACGCACTCAGGAATCGGCGTCCCGCCTTTGCAGCCTGTTGATGGGTCTGCGGCGAAGTAAACGGAATGGCAATCGTGGCTAGGCGATCTTCTGTTTCAGGGCGCAAGGTCAGTGGAAACCCCTGGTAGGAAATCGTCATTTCTTCCGATGTCCAATCCGGGAGACCCTGTTCAAGCCCGATCACGACCCATTCTTGCCGCTCGTTCATCAGGTCGAGGATAGCAACTGGCACCGCAGCATCAGGGGACGCTCGGAGAACGGGGAAGAGGCATCGCTTCGTAGAGGTGGTCGAGGATGAAGACCCTTACTTGGGCCTGGATTGACTCTTTCCCCCACCACGCCACTCCGTCATTGTTCGTGTTCTACGACGTGTGAAATCGACCGCATACAAGACATTCCCGTCGGCCTAAAGGACATGACGCGTTTGATGTCCTTTAGAAAGCCCCCTGATGCCGGGGACTTACGCAACCGCTCACGACCCCGTTCCAGAAACAGGCGTATACCCTCGCCAGCGTCGTTCGCCCTCGTACCGAACTGTGAAGAACCCGAGATCTGCAGACCGCCACAACGAAGGATGTTTCTTGAGTGGCGCTGGTCTGAAGTCTTGGCCGAAGAAGTGAATCCTGGCAAGGGCGCCTCAACCGCAGTCCGCGGCCCATCGCGTGCTACGTACCGCCGCAGGTCTCCACCTCCCGAACTGCTCGCTCCTCCACCGTGCAGATGACGTCACCCTGAAATCCGCAGGTGAACTCGCCACCGCTCCGCGTGCACTCCCAGTCTTGCACCGTTGGCTTTGCGGAGGTAAGTCGGAAGGATGTCGTGGCCGCGAAGCCTTGACACAGGCGATTCGCGCCGGGCTGAGCGCGCGCAAGGGCCGAGGATCGCGCGATCGCCTCACTCTTGTCCGGCGTGCCACCGACGGGCACGAACATCGCGAGGCGGCGTCCCGCGGGAGTCCAAGTTTCCGTCTCGTTTACCCGGCGCGCTGCAAGCATGTCCGCCGCCCTAGCCCGATAAGCTCCTTCGGAAAATCGTTCGATATGCGCACGGAGGTCTGAACAGCTACCGGGTGCGCGTTTGTCCCAAGCGAGGCGCTCCGCCCTCGTGGGCCTGTGCCCCAGGCCGAGCGCGCCACAGACGTCGGAGATCTGTGGCTGAAGGGAGAGGCTGCACACTTGGTCTTGAACAGCGGTGGAGTTAAAGAGAGCCAGAACAGACAGACCGAGCGTGCTCGTGACTCCGCCCCAGGTCAAGCGTCGCACGAATTGCGCCCTCGGACCGGTAGCGGCTGGAGCGGGCCGCCCGTCCAGCTTGGCGCTCACTGAGGCGCACAGGTCGGCGAAGAACGGATCCTTTGGGTTACCCTTCCAGTGCGTCAGATCTACAGCTTGGACCTCGCCGAAACCCAGAGGTGGAGCGACCTTGTCCAGTCTGACGGGAACCAGAATCCCTCGACCCTTGGCATGCCCCGCCTCGTCACGCACGAAGTCCCCGGCTGGTCCCACCGCTCCTGCAGTCCAAACGACTACAACGCACTTCGCGCCATCAAGTGCAGCTTGGATTTGGTGGCGCCAGTTCTCTCCGGTGGCTAGGCCGCGATCCCACCAGACGGAGAAGCCGGCGTCTTCGAGTCCCTTTGCTAGGCCCGCCACTCTTGCTTCATCCTCGCGCTTGTAAGAAATGAATACCTCGCTCATCGGCCCGATAGCCTCCGGAGTTCCGCAATGATGGCGTCATCCCCACCCAATTGAATGCCCCGGCGCTGCATGTCGAGTGCAATATCCAGCGCTCGTGACACGTGGAACTTGTCCCCTGTCAATTCGCTCAGACGCGTGAGATTCGCCATGAGTCCCCACTGCCATTGGGCATTGCTCGGGTCTGTCGCTGCAAGTCGTTCAGTGATCGCCAGGGAGGCGCGGTAGCTCGCTTCCGCTCCGTCCCGTTCGCCCCGCAGGCGCTGCACATCGCCGACGTTGCCGTGAGAGAGGGATAGACGTAGTTGCCACTCAGTATTCTTCGGATCGATTTGCGTTAACCCCTCACAGATCGAGAGGGCTCCACGATAGCTTCCAAGAGCGGCCGCCAAATCGCCTCGTGTTTTCTGCAGGTCGCCGATGCTCTCTTGAGACAAAGCGAGATCCCGACGCCACTCGGTGTTGTTTGGATTTGCCTTCGATAGCCGTTCCATGATGGCGTTTGCAGCGCCGAAGCTTGCTTGGGCCGCGTCCAGGTCGCCCTGGCTCCTCATCATCTGCCCAATTCGGTTTTGGAGTGCTGCGAGTTCGCTCTGCGATTGCAGGTTGCTCCGATCCGCCAACGCCAGGCGCTCCATGATGGCTATCGAACTTCGGTAGCTCGCTGTTGCAGGTAACGTTTGGCCTTGCGCTTTCTGCACATCACCAATCTGCCGGTACGACAAGGAGAGACTTCGCTGCCATGTGGTGTTCCCAGCGTCAAGTCGATTCAGGCGCTCTAAATCGCCCAGAGATGAGCGGTAGTTGGCCTCAGCCGCGGCGAAGTCACCCATAGATTGTTGGAGACGCCCTATGCGCGCCTTCCCGGCGGAGACGTCGAGCTGCCATTGGGTGTTCGTGGCGTCGGTGCCGGCCAATAGTTCAGATACTCCCAGCGCGGCCTGCTGGCTGGCGAGCGCCGCAGTAAGGTCGCCGCGAGCCGTCTGCAGCTCCCCGATCCTGTCGAGTGAGACCGATAGCCCTCGTTGCCATTGAGTGTTGCGCGGATCGGCCAGCGCCAATCGCTCTTGGATTGCAAGCGCAGAACGGTAGCTCGTCAGCGCGGTCGCGACGTCGCCTTGAGTGCGTTGCAGGTCTCCGATCTGCATGAAAGCCGCAGCAAGTCCCCAGCTCCACTCGGCATTCGCCGGATCGCCACGAACCAGAGGCTGGATAAGGGCCACGGATGAACGAAGACTCGCCAACGCCGCCGGGAGGTCTCCCTGATCCTTCAGCGCCCCTCCCACGTTCAGAAAGGCCAGGGAGAGGTCCCATTGCCAACCAGTGTTGGTCGGATCGCCGTCAGTTAGCCGCTGGCGGGCCAGGAGGGATCTGCGATAACTGGCCAACGCGCCAGCAGAGTCTCCCAGATGTTTCTGAACGTCTCCAATTCGGTTGCAAGACACAGAAATTTGCCGCTGCCATCGTGCGTCGGTGGCATCGATTCGAGCCAAGTCCTCGACAATCGCCAAGGACGCGCGATAGCTAGTCAGAGCAACGGCAAGATCACCTTGGTCCATCTGAATGTCGCCGATTGCAATGGAAGTAACTGAGCGGTCGGACTGCCATTTCGCATTCAGCGGGTCTTCCCTTGTTAGTCGTTCGCTGATTGCCATCGCTAGCCGGAAGCTCGACAGCGCACCCGAAAGGTCACCGAGAGCTTGCTGCGTATGGCCGACACTTCGGTAGGAGAAAGCCAAGTCCCTCTGTCGATCCGCATTGCTCGGATCCTCTTGCCCGAGTCCTTGAGCAATTGCCAGCGAGGTTTTGTGGCTTGCCAGGGCGGCCGTGAGGTTGCCCTGAGCAGCCTGGATATCGCCGATTCTGTCGTGAGACACCGATAGGTTCTGCTTCCAACCGCTGTTGCGCGGATCAAGCCGCGTCAGCTTCTCCTGAATGGACAGAGCGATATGCTGGCTCGCCAATGCCGCGCCAAGGTCGCCCTGCGCTTTTTGAATATCTGCGATGTCGGTATGTCTGCCGGCGAGACTCTGTTGACGATCGGTGTTCGTCGGATCAGCCAGGGCCAAAACTTCGACGATGCCGAGAGCGGCATGGTAGCTGGCGAGGGCATTGGTGAGATCCCCTTGAGCGACCTCAACGTCTCCTAGGTTCGTTCGCGCTTCAGCGAGCTCCCCTTGCCATTTGGCATTGGTTGAATCACTTCCAGCCAATCGCTCTCGAATAGCCAGGCTCTTTCGGTAGTTGAGCAGGGCTTCGGCGAGGGCCCCCCGATTTCTCTGCACGCTTCCGATCCTGCTGTGAGAGATGGCGAGGTCTCGCTTCCAGGCAGCGTTGCTTGGGTCCGCCCGCGTGAGTCGCTCGGCGATAGCCATCGCCGAGACGTAGCTCGTCAAGGCAGCGGTCAGGTTGCCCTGGTCCGATTGCACGTCGCCGATGCTTTCGTGAGCGACCGACAAGTCGCGCTGCCATTCAGTATTTCCGGGATCTGTGCCGACCAATCGCTCCGAGATCGCCAGGGCGGCCCTGTAGCTGGCCAATGCGGCGGGGAGATCGCCAGTGGCGGCCTGCGCGTCGCCGATCTTGTCGTATGAAATGAAGACGTTGCGCTGGAGGACAGTGTTTGTAGCATCAGCACGAGCAAGGCGCTCGCGGACAACGAGCGAAGCCTGGTGGCTCTTCAGTGCGGCGGCAAGATCCCCTTGAGACTTCTCGACATCGCCGAGCTTCTCGTGACCTGCTGCCAAGCCAAATTGAAGCCGGTCGTTCTGGGGATCGGTCATCGCTAGGCGCTCAAGGATGCCAAACGACGAGCGGTAGCTCTTGAGTGCCATCGCAAGGTTGCCTTGCTCGGCCTGAACGTCGCCGATCCTGTCGTGCGAACTGGCGAGGCCGATCAACAACTCCGCTGCTCCCGGGTTGCGTCCCGATAGGCGCTCTCGAATGGCGCGAGCCTCGCCGTAGCTCGTTAGCGCGGCGGGGAGGTCACCTTGGACCTTCTCGATGTCACCCGTAGCGATGTCGGAAGTGGCACGTTCGTCGTCGCTCCGAGCGGCCTCGGCTCCCGACTTGGCGGCCCGTAGAGCCTCATTCAGCTTGCCGGCGCTCCGGTACAGTCGGCTCAACACGACCCAATCTTGATGCTCGGCGGGATCGAGACGGGTCACTTCGTCGAAACGAACAATCACTTGGGAGATGGTGAGTTTCCCGCTGACCTGCGCCTCCGCGGCCAACATCGCGATTCTGCGACCCTCGGCCGCGCTCTCGATTCTCGCTCGCTTCTCGCGGCCCGCGTCTCTCGCGGCGCGCAGCCCGTCCAGAATTGCCAACGCGCCAACTTCGTCTCCTGAGTTGAAACGGGCCAACGCCGCAACTCCGTCCGCTGTCGCCGCAATGTCGTCGACACCCTTTCGAAATACAGCGATCTCCTGCGCGTATGCCCGATCGCGAGCAGCAAGGCCAGCAACGTGTTCTTCCTCTGCGGCTGTCAGCGCCGTCTGAAGTTGCGCGTCGCCCGCCCGCACCTGCGAGCGGAGCCGATCAATCTGGACGCGTTGCTCGCGAATCTTCGAATCCGCCATGCGCTCTGCGGCGGCCTGGGTTGCCGATGCAGCGTATAGAGCTGCGGCCACCTCGGTCCGAGCGTCGGCCTTGGCAACGTAGCGGGGCGACTGAGCCTCAGCCGTGAGGGTGATCGACAGAACCAGCACCGTTGTGAGGCGCGGAAACGTTCCGCTCCGCGTCGCGCCCGCGCGAGGAATGAGGAAGGATGCAATGAATTGGCGCCAGAGTCCAACGCTAGACAAACTCGTCATTCGATCCTGATTCATCTCCACACTGACCGCCTCCGGTCCGCTTCGCGAGAACGAGTCCGACCAACCAAAACGGCTTGGATCATGCATCTCGCCATGGTCAACATAGCCCCGCGCATGCCAACCGACAAACGCGAAGTCGGCCAGCAGCGAGTTGCGTGAGTGCTAGGATTTCCGAGCTTGAAGTCCTCGGGAGTCGCTGATCAGAATAGCCGCGCTCCGAGCGAGTTGACGACGATGGGTACGTTGGCCGGTCGTCTTCGCGCTCCAGGTTCCACTGCCTTGGGCTGGCTCCGGGAATTGGAAGTTCAAGGCGGCTGGCGAGGTGAGGTCGAAACGCATCAGGCCCTCGTGAAGGCACTCATCAGCGAGGGCTGTGCGGCAGAGGCATTCGATCTGGCGTGCGACGGCCTGAGCATGCACAAGGCGGACATAACCCTTGAATACCTTCGCGCTCTTGCCCTCGATCGCGGCGGGAACCCCCGATTGGCGAGCCAATATGTTGCCGAACTTCTCCAGCGCGATTTGAGCGGGTCGCTGCTGATTGAGGCCTTGAGCCTCGCCGGCAAGGCCGAGAAGAGAAAGTGCCAGCAGGCAGGAGACGAGCAGTCGAGACGAGAAGCTGCATCGGCCTCGGCGATTTGGTACGAGAGGGCTTATCAACTTACGGGTGACTATTTTCCTGGGATAAACGCCGCGGCGATGAGCCTGTTAGCGGGCGAGCGATCACTTGCCGAACAACGAGCCCGAGAATTGCTCACCGCGTTCGCGCAGACAGAATCGGGATCGGATGACTTCTGGCTCCTCGCTACACGTGGTGAGGCGCACCTGATCGTCGGAAATCAGTCCGAGGCCTTACGTTGGTATCGCCTTGCTGTCGAGCGCGCGGCCGATCGCATGGGGGATCTTGGTTCCATGCTCTTTGATCTCAAGATGCTCGGAACCCAGGTGTCGATCGGACCGGAAGTCCTCGGCCTCTTCAACCTCGGTCGTGTAGTGGCATTCGCGGGGCACATGGTTGACAAGCCAGGCCGCGTCGCCCCGCGGTTCCCGGCGGAAGATCGCCTTGTGGCACGCATTCGAGAAGCGATTGATGAGGCGATCCTCGGCCTTGACGCGCGAATCGGCTACTCCTCGGTTGCGTGTGGGTCAGACATCCTCTTCGCTAAGGCGATGATCGCCAGAGGACGTGAGACTCACGTCGTTGTGCCCTTCGCTCTCGATGACTTCTACGGCACCAGCGTGCAGTACGGACAACCGAACGCCAAAGCATGGCGAGCTGATTGCGACTTCGTGCTCGCAAACGCGCACGTGCACTACGCGACCAAAGAGGCATTTCTGAACGACGATGCGCTTTGGGCTTTTTCGAACACCTTTACGCAAGGCCTCGCCATCTCCCGAGCGTCGGAACTCGGGACCGACGCGAATGCTCTCGTTCTACTGGATACCAACTCGCCGTCGTTGCCGGGAGGAACGGTCTCATTTGTTGAGTCATGGGGAGCCCGCCCTGTTCAGATCGTGGATCTCGCAAGTCTCCGAGATGGGTCGCAGGCTCCCGTCGTGGTCGCCGCCCCGAGCCCGGCCCTTCCCGCCACTCGTCGCCAGGTAAAGGCAATGCTCTTTGCGGACGTCAAGAACTTCAGCAAACTGGAAGAGGGGAAGACGGACACATTCTTCTCGGTCTTTCCGCACGAGGTGGCATCTCTCCTCAAGACGTCAGCTGCCACCGAGTTTCAAAACACGTGGGGTGATGGCCTCTTCCTGGTGTTTGATCGTGTTAAGGACTGCGCGGATTTTGCGCTTCGGCTCGTCGAGCGCATGTCCACCCTCGACTTTGAGAAGGTGGGCCTACCCGCGGACACCACGGTCCGGGTTGGCGTGCACGCCGGCCCGGTTTTTAGCCAACACGATCCCATCATCAGTCGCGTCAACTTCTTCGGCAGCCATGTGAATCGAGCGGCAAGGATAGAGCCGGTCACCACGCCTGGCTGCGTCTTCGCAACCGAACAGTTCGCGGGTCTACTCGCAGTTGAAGGCGGCTCCGAGTTCACGACTGAGTACATGGGTATCAAGACCTTGCCGAAGGACTTCGACCGTTGCGCCCTCTATCGGCTCGGACGGCGATCCCAAGCGGGGGCGCAGCGGTAGAGTTCGATCCGCCCTCGTCGCCGGACCACCGCAGTGAGTTGGTTCGCCCCAGTCCGCGTGGCGATGTAGCATCGCGGCTGACAGATTAAATATGTCTACTAGCGAATTGATCGAACGCATCAAGGGACTTCCGCCGCGCGAACTCGCGGCTGTCGAAGCCTATGTCCGCGCTCTGCCGAGCGTCGGCGAGAACGCGTCGAGATCCATCGCGGATCCGCTGGCGGCGAGGATCGTCGCCCGTCGAGAACGGCTGCGCGCAAAGTTCGGAACGTTCTCCGTCCGCGACGACATTCGCGAGCTTCGCGATAACGGCCCACGGTAGGGTCAACGCGTGAAGTTTGTCCTCGACGCCAATCTGGTCGGGGACTGGTTCTTGCCAGGGCAACAAACCCCAGCAACGGATGCGGTGTTCACGGCGTACCGAGGGTATTCAATTCAGTTCGTCGCACCGGAAACCTTAGGCGTTGAGTTCGCCCACGCCCTTGGAAAGGAGTTGCGTCGAGGCCACCTAACGCGCGAGGAGGCTCGGGACATTTGGGCCGATTTCAATGCGCTGCCTATCGAGCTTCGACCTATCGGCGGGCTCGTCGGTGCTGCCTTCGACCTGGCCACAGACCACCACGCCGTTGTCTATGACGCCCTCTACGTGGCTCTCGCGCGGGCCGAGGAAATTCAGGTCTTGACGTCGGATGGTCGAATGCGCAATGCCTTTCTCGCCCTTGGAAGCGTCACTCTCGTCACGGATCTGCAGCTCTAAAGGATCGCGTCCTGCCGGGTTCAACGGCGGGGTCGCACAGTGCCGGGCGCGCGCGGCGTCACTCCGCTCGACACAATGAAAATCCGACCGGAATGAAATCCGTGAACGCCGCTCCACGCCGACGTGATCAGAAAGTCCGAGGTTCCATCGCCGTCCACATCGCCCATGGTGACGGCATCAAATCCAAACGCGTCGCCTGGCGTCTTGCAGGTGATGGTCTTCATCAGATGGCCATCGGCGCCGGAGTGCAGATACGCGCGCCCCGCACCCAGCGCCGCGCCGCTGTATTGCCACGCGCCGACAATCAGGTCGGCGTGACCATCGCCGTCGACATCGCCCGCGACTGACGGGCTCGTGCCGAAGCCCTCGCCTGCAGTCTCTCCGGTCAGGGTCAGCAACCGTTTCCCATCGCGACCGGAGTGAACGTAAACGCGGCCGGTCGATTGGCCCTTGGCATTGTTATTCCAGTCGGAGGCGTAAACGTCAGGCATGCCATCGCCGTCGACATCCCCTGGGATTGAGAGGAACATGCCGCCGAGTGCGACACCCGTGTCGTCCGCTTCGATGACGAACCCGGGCTTCTGATCGAGGCTGCGATACACGGACGTCTCACCCTTGTGGCGTTCTCCCGCCCGCGGCGCGCCCACGAGCAGAAGCGTGTTCTTCTTGTCTGCGAAGCCTGCGACGGCGCTTCCAAAGCGGTCGCCCGCGTTTTTGCCGGTCAGGGTGAGGAGAACTGCGCCGGTCTTGCCGGAATAGACATAAGCGCGACCGGCATTTGAGCCACCCGCGCTGTTTCCGGGCGCGCCCACGATGACGTCCGCGAAGCCATCGTGGTCCACATCGCCGGCACCCGCGGCATGCTGCCCGAACGCGTCGTTCTTGTCCTCCGCGTTCAACGTCAGCAGGACGCGCCCATCACGGCCCGAATAAACCTTTGCGTAGCCGCCAAACGGCGCGCCCGCGATGACGTCGGGAATCCCGTCGTGATTCGTATCGCCGGCCGCCTCGACCCCGGTGCCGAGCTGATCGCCCGGCTTCCCATCCGCCGACCAGAGCAGCTTGCCGATCTTGGTTGAGTAGACGTAGATGCGTCCCGCGTTCTGGCCACCGATCGTCTTCGAGGGCGCCGAGGTGACGACGTCCGGGACGCCGTCGCCGTCCACATCGCCGATGTTGCGTGCGATCCAGCCGAACTGATCGCCCGAACTCTCACCGTCGAACTCCCGGATGATTCTTGTGGGCTCGACGAACGGATCCGCGAAGTCGCTTGCGACGGGGATGAGCGCTTGAAAACGCTTGTCGGTTCGGAGCGATGCAAGCTCGGGTGCTCCCTCCATTTGGGTCATGTCGATCCTGCGCGTGGCCTTCGCCTTCGTGAGCCATTCGATCGCGTGGTCGGCGTCGCCTTTCGCCGCGTAAGTGAGCCCAAGGCTGTAGTTGGGCATGGGCATCGAAGGTTCGACGTCGAGCGAGTGATGGAACGCCTCGATCGCTTGGTCATATGCCTTCAGTTGATGATGGGCGGTCCCGAGAATCCGCCACGCGCGACCGTTCGAGGGGTCGGCCGCAATCACCTGCTCAAGAATGCGCACGGCGCCTTCGGCATCGTTCGCGCCGAGACGTGCCATGGCGGCCCCGAGCGATGGCTTCACGACCGGCGGTGTGGGCGTCGTTGCGGCCACTTGGGCCCGCGCGACGGTTTGAATCGCGGGGCGGCTCACGACCAGGCCTACCACCGTCGCCAAGAAGACGAGTACGCGCGTTCTGGATCTATTTGACATGCCGTTCTTTTTAGCGCCCGAAGGTTCTGCGTGGATATCAAAATCTTGCGGCGCCCGGTCTGGTCGGTACCCAGTCTCCTGCGGATTCGGCGGACCAGAACTATTTCAAAATGAAACATCAGCCTTTCATAATCGAGGCATCTGGCCGAAAGCTCTCGAAGTCTGTTTCATCGATAGATATGCGTAAACATAATTAAAACAATGACATAAATAGGAGTCTTCTTTCGGAGCTCCATCCGGCACGCCGATTGCCATTCTTCAGGCGAGACCCGCGCATTTCTACGCGAGTCCGCCGAGGAATAACCAATGAAAATAGAGATTCGTCCGGTCAAGCTGGACTTGACTGACACCTGTCGGGCCTACGCCGAGTACCGCATGTTCTCCGCGATCAGCCGATTCGATGGCAACGGCGTTCACCTCGACGTGCTGCTCGAGGACCGCGGCGCCGACGAGGAAGAGAGGTATCGCTGCATTGCCGGGGTCGACCTTCCGGCGGGACGCGTTTGGGTGACCGCCGCCGCGGATCAGATCTACGCGGTCATCGACCGCGCGGCAGAGCAACTCACGAAGAGCGTCGAAAGCTACCGGTCTCACGGTGCAGAAGCGCCGGGCCGCTCGTACCGGGCGGCCCAGAGCGAGCAGCGACCATGAACGCATCAGGACAAGACGTGATGCTTACCCAGGCGTCTGGAGCGGAACGCTCCCTACAAAACAACCGAAGCGAGGAAAAGACAATGCAGAAACAAAACGTTCGTGTCACCGAAGTTGACTCCCGAAAACTGCAGGCGCTGATTGACGGCGCGTTGCGGTGGGACAACGGAGACGCTTCCAACCTGGAGCGACTCGAGGACCATCTCCATACCGCCGACGTTATCCCGCCTTCCCAGATCGGCCACGACGTGGTGACCATGGGTTCGGACGTGCTCCTCACCGACCTCGACAGCGATGAGAAATTCCGCTTCCAGGTTGTCTTTCCGCTCGCGGCGAATACCGCGGCTCGGAAATTCTCCGTGCTCGCACCTCTCGGCATGGCCGTTCTGGGCCGCAAGGTGGGGGAAGAGTTCACGTGGGAAGTGCCGTCAGGTGTCCGACGTCTCCGCGTTGATGATCTTCTCGACCAGCCCGAAAGGGACGGAAGGGACCTTTCCATCGAGCCCATGTCTCCTACGGAATGGAGAAGAGCATGATCTGCTTGGACACAGTCGATACTCCCGAGACCGGGCATTTGTGGGCGGTGATCCTCGCCGGAGGCGAGGGCACTCGGGTTGCGGCGTTCACCCGGGATTCCATGGGAGAGCGGGTTCCCAAACAGTACTCGTCGTTCGGGAGCGGCGAGCCCATGCTCCGCTGGGCGCTTCGCCGCGCCGCGGCAATTGTCCCGGCCCACCGGACCCTGGTGGTCGTCGCCGAGCAGCATCGGCGCTTCTGGAAGGGTCTGCTCGTTGATCTGCCCCAGGAGAACGTCATCGTCCAACCAGCCAATCGAGGCACGGCCGCAGGCCTCCTTCTGCCGGTTCTCGACATCCTGCTGCGCCGGGACGCAGCCGCTCGCGTCCTGGTGCTGCCGGCGGACCACCATGTCGGTTCGGAGGATGTGCTGCGTCGGGCGCTGCTCGCGGCGGCCCACGCGGTCCGCATGCCGGGCGCGCCGCTTGTGCTGCTCGGGATGGCCGCTGACGATGGCGACAACGAGTACGGCTTCATCCTTCCCGCTGCGCGCACGCCGAGAGACGTCCAGTGGGTTCACTCCTTTGTCGAGAAGCCCGAGCCGGAGCGCAGCCGCACGTTGGCGGCCATGGGCGCGCTTGTGAACAGTTTTATCTTCACCGCGCGCGGCACAACCCTCGTTGATCTCTACAAGGACGCGCTGCCGGAACTGGTGCGGTCTTTTGTCCCGGTGGTGGCGGCGGGGAGCCCGCCCGTTCGTCTGCGCCAGCTGTACGACGGGATCCCAACCCATGATTTCTCCCGGGCGGTGCTTGAGCGCTGCCCTCGTTCCCTGGCTGTGCTTCCGGTACCGTCGTGCGGGTGGTCCGACCTTGGAACTCCCTCACGGCTGGAGCATTTCCTGCAGCACATACCCTTAGAGCACTCGCCAATCGCCGTCGCGGTTTCCGCATAACATCCGTTCGTGGAGTGGCGAGAGCCCTGCGACTGACGACGAATCGACGGGCCCTTGCCTTCCACTGGCTGGTCTTGGCCATTGCCACGCTCGGCTGCAGCGGAGTGCTCGCCATGGGTGTTGCGGCGGCACGAGTTCCGATCCTCGCTCGCCATCTCACAAATACTGACTTTGCGCGGCGTGTGCTGGTCGTGCATGTCGATCTAGGTGTCGTGGCCTGGTTCTGCGCGCTGCCCGTGGCTCTCTTTCACTTCTACCGGATTGAGGCAGATCGGACGGCGAGCGCGAGTTGGTCGGCGGCCGTCGCACCCTGGCTCTCTAGTCTGGGGGCGCTCCTGCTCCTGGTCGGACTCGTTCCCGGACTCGGCACCGTTTATCTCGTGAACTACATCCCCCTGGTGGTTCATCCCCTGTATTTGGCCGGCCTGGCCCTGTTCCTCCTGGGACTCGGCCTGAGCTATCTCGACCGCGGCCTGCTGCGCGGAAGCTTCGGAGCACCGACCCTCCCAGCAAAGGACGAGGCCAGCCGCGCCCTTCCTCGCTTGATGGCGCAGACCCTGGCTGCGTCCGGTCATCTGGTCGATCTGGGCGCGACCTACGTTCTGTTGGCGCTGTTCGCGCTTGGCTCGGGGATTCTCCGCATTCCGGGCGATCTTGAGGATGCACCGCGGATCGAGATGCTCATGTGGGGCCCGGGCCATATTTTCCAGTTCGCAAACGTGGCTTTTCTCATGGTCGCCTGGCTGCTCCTTGCGGCGTGGGGTTCAGGCCGTCGACCAGACGCTGGCCTCGGCGCGGTCTCAACGCTCCTTGCGATTCCTCTGCTGCCCGTCCTGTTCCTTCTTGTGGCGGGGCCATCGTGGGAGGGCTCTCAAGCCGGATTCACGTGGCTCATGCAGTGGGCGCTCTTTCCCGCCTTGTTGTTATTCCTCGCGCTCGTCCTGGCTCCGCATTTCAGGGGGACGCACGACGGTGGGGAGGCGTCGTCGCGCGCTGTCCTGTGGCCTCTTTCGGCGAGCGTCGCGCTGATGTTGGTGGGTTTTGTCTACGGAGGGCTGATTGGAGGTTCTGACCTGCGCATTCCAGGTCACTACCACGCAAGCATTGGCGCCGTGACCCTGTCGTACATGGCCCTCAGCCTGTTGCTGCTGCAAGACCACGAATCGGGTGTCATCGCCGACCCTCGAATGCTCCGGGCCATGGCTCTTCTCTACGGCGTGGGGCAATTCACCTTCGCGACCGGCCTGATGCTCGCGGGGAGCTATGGCTTGGGACGCAAGATCTTCGGGGTCGACCAGCGGGTCGATCAGTTCTGGCAGGCGATGGGTCTGAGGGTGATGGCGGTGGGTGGCCTTCTTGCTTTCCTCGGCGGCGCGGTGTGGGCCTGGGCCGCGGTGCGGCGGCTCAGGGCCATCGCTTCAGCCTAGTTCTCGAACACCTTGCCGTCCGCGACGAATGCGGTCATGCCCTCGTCGGACAGCGGATGGTCGGCCACGCCCATCAGGATCGCGGCGGGAATGGTCAGGATGTCGGCACCGGCCAGCAGACACTCAGTCACCTGCGCTGCATTCCGGAACGATGCCGCGAGGACTTCGGACTTGATGCGGTAGTTGGTGAAGATCGCCACGATCTCGTTGATCAACCGTACTCCGGCGTCCTTGCGCTCACCGTCAGACGCGACATACGAGGTATTCGCCACGCGGTCCGTACCGCCTGGAGGAACCTTGTGGTCCTGGATGTAATACAGCGAGTTCCCGGGTGGAAGCTCCACCCGGTCATGCTTGTACATGTAGTCGGCCACACGCCCTAGAAACGGAGATACGTAGGTCGCCCCCGCGTTGGCCGCCCAGAAGGCCTGGGTCGAGTTGAAGATCAGAGTGCAGTTGGTCTTGATGTCGGCCTTCCACAGCTCATTCAGCACGCGCAGGCCGGTCGCCGGATCAAGCTCCTTGCTGATGGCCTGATAGCCGCCGATCGGCACTTTGATCACCACGTTCTCGCCCAATGCGCCTAGCTCGCGCGCCTGCTCGATCATTCGCACAGGCTCAAGCTCCGTGAGTTCCAGCGACACCGGGTCGGGCGCCATCAGCACCACGATGTCTTTCATCAGCGTTTTGGCGTGATCCCAGGATTTCGCCCCCGCGCGCTTGAGCAGCGACGGGTTGGTGGTGACGCCGTTGATGATGCCGCGTTCCTTCAGCGGCCGGATTTCATCGATGCTCGCGGTGTCCGCGAAAATGCGCGGGGCGTGAGCGGCCGGATGGGCCAGCTTTTTCCCGGCGGCGGTGCGGTTCACCACCTCCATCAGCGCCCGGCGTTCCCCAACTGCCGGATGAATGTCCGCGGGTCGCAGCATGTGCATCTCCTCGTGGATGGGGTCCGCGCCTGGCGGGACAGGCCCGCGTTGTGCACCCTCTGGAAGGGATTCAGCCTAACTGCATGGCCTTCACGGCGCCAAGCTCTGGGGCCGGCTGGGGCGACAGAGGTGGTCATGACGCATCGACTAGAATAGGCCCGTGCAGTTCTCGTTCCGGCCTCGGCTCATCGAGGCGCTGAAGGCGGTCACCCGCGAGTCGTTCTTCGCCGATCTCTCCGCCGGGATCACGGTCGGCATCATCGCGCTACCTCTCGCCATGGCCTTCGCCATCGGTTCGGGCGTTAAGCCCGAGGCGGGAATCACGACCGCGATCGTCGCCGGCTTCCTGATCTCGGCGCTTGGAGGAACACGGCTCGCGATCGGCGGACCCACCGGCGCCTTCATCGTGATCGTCTACGGCATCGTGGATCGCTATGGCGTCGCGAACCTCGTCATCTGCACACTTATGGCGGGCGCGATGCTCGTGGCCATGGGATTCTTCCGTCTGGGTGGCCTCATTCGTTTTGTGCCGCAACCGGTCATCGTGGGTTTCACCAACGGCATCGCGGTTCTGATCTTCCTGGCCCAGATCCGTGACTTCCTCGGACTTCGAGTCGAGAAGGTGCCCGCGGAGTTCTTCTCCATGGTGCGGACGCTCGGGGCGCACCTCGACACGGCCCAGGTCCCGGCCATCGTCATGTCGGTCAGCGGGCTGCTCCTGCTTCGACTCTGGCCGAAGGCATGGGCGAAGTACGCCCCGGCCCCCGTGGTCCTGCTCTTGGTGGCCACCGCGGCGACGGCGCTGCTTGGCGTCCCGGTTGAAACGATCGGCTCGCGTTTTGGCGGGATCCCACGCTCGCTGCCCTTTCCCGCGCTGCCCGAGGTCACGCTGGCCCAGCTCCGCGATCTGATCGTGCCGGCGTTCACCATCGCGCTGCTTGCCGCCATCGAGTCGCTTCTATGCGCGGTCGTCGCGGACAAGATGACCCACGATCGGCACGACGCGAATCAGGAGCTGATGGCTCAGGGCCTCGCGAATATCGCGAGCGGCCTTTTTGGCGGCATTCCCGCCACCGGAGCCATCGCCCGCACCACCGCCAACATCAAGAGCGGCGCTCTGAGTCCCATCGCGGGAATGATCCACGCGGTGACTCTTCTTCTCATCATCCTGATCGCAGCACCCCTGGCCAAAAGCGTCCCCCTCGCGGCCCTGTCCGCAATTCTGATGTCGGTGGCGATCGACATGGGCGAGTGGGAGGTCTTCCGCACCTTCCACACCTTCGCGTTCACGCGCAATCTCAAGTTGTTCTCCGTGTTTTTCGTCACGGTGCTGTTCGATCTCACCATCGCGGTCGAATTGGGCATGCTTATTTCCGCCTTGATCCTGATCGCGCACATCGCCGAGGTCACCGAAGTCGCGCGGGTCGGGACGCGCGAGCCGGGCATCGCGCACTATCGGGCCTTTGGGGCGCTGTTCTTCGGCGCGGCGGAGAGGCTCGAGGCGCTTCTCGAAAGGGAACCCGACGAGACCGTGGTCATGCTGGATCTGACCCATGTGATCTACATGGACACCACGGCCCGCGCCGCTCTCGAGACCCTTCACGATCGTCTGGCCAAACGTCAGCACACGCTCCTTCTCTATGGAGCGCCTCCGCAACCCGCGCGTGTGCTGCAGGCGTTGCTGCCGGTGCTGGGCGCCGACAACGTCCTGGCCGATCGTGAGGCTGCCTTCGCCAGAGCCAGAACCCTGATCGCGCGGGATACTAGAGCGGCGTGACGGAGACGGATAGAACGTCGGCGCATCCTTCGCGGATCCGCTGAAGCACGGCTGCATCCGGCTCGCCGTTCATCTGAATGCGCGCGCTGGCCGCCTCCGCTCCGGCGAAGACCACGTTCTCGGCCTGTTCGATGTTGATGCCGGCGAGTTTCAGTTCGCTGAAGACGTGAGCGAGCACGCCGACGCGGTCACGATGGCGGACGGTCAGGAGATGGGTGGATGGTGTGCGGTCCGCGAGGTTCACCGCGTTCGGCACCTCGCCCGTGGTCTTGAACTCCCGCACGATGCGAACCGTCTCTTCCGCGATCGCGTTCTGCGCCTGTTCGGTGGATGCACCCACGTGATGAGTTCCGACGACGGTGGGGAACTTCATGATGGGATCTTCGAAGGCGCCCGAGCCGCCCTCCGGCTCTCGGGAGAAAACATCAAGTCCTGCGCGCAGACCACGGTCACGCACCGCCGTGAGCAGAGCGTCTTCATTGACCACTTCGCCACGACTTGTGTTCACGAAGAAGGCGCCCGGTTTCATCGCGCCGAAGAACGCGGCATCGAGAAGCCCGCGCGTCTCCTTGTTGAGCGCAAGATGAACGGTCACGATGTCGGCGGCCATCGCGACTTCATGAATAGACCTGGCCGACGTCACACCCAGCTCACGCGCCGAGGTTTCATTCAGGGAGCGGCTGTAGGCGATCACGTTCATGCCGAAGGCCTGCGCGCGCCGAATCACCTCGCGACCAATCGGACCGAGGCCAAGCACGCCCAGTGTCCTGCCGGCCAGACCACGCGCCTTTCCGTATTCGGCCTTCTTCCAGATGCCGCGGCTTAGGTCTGCGCTCTGCTCAGGGATGCGCCGATCAAGAGAGAGGATCAGGCCCATGGCCAGCTCGGCGACTGCAATGGCATTCTTGCCGGGGCAGTTGGACACCGCAATGGCGCGCGCGGATGCGGCCTTCAAGTCGATGGTGTTGACGCCGGCACCCGCCCGAACGATCAGGCCAAGCCGCGTCGCCTGATCTATCTCCGCCGCGCTGACCTTGGTCGAACGAACCACAAGGACATCCGCGGACGAGTCGCGCAAGCGCGCGCCCAGCGTCTCACCGGAAAGCTCCGGCTCGTAGAGCACTTCACAACCGAGAGCCCGCAAACCACCGAGCCCACTTTCCTCAAACTTGTCGGCGACGAGAACCTTCACAGTGATCAGACCTCTTTCGGTCCTTATACTGCCACGCTTTCCCCGCTGCGGGATCAAGACCATTTGGGACGCACTTTGAGGCTGAGAGGACTCGACATCTATGTTCGAGACTGGGATCCACGTCTGGCTTCAGTCGATACGATCGGATCTCCTGGCGGCCCTGCTCACCGGCGTCAGTTTGCTTGGCTATGTGCCTACCTATGCCGTTCTGATCATCGCCTTCGTTTTCGGTGTTCGCCTGGCTCCGGGCATGGCTGTGCTGGGCGCCGTTGTGCTCACCGAAGTCGTGACGGAGACCGCAAAGGAAGTGGTCGCGTTCCCTCGGCCGGATCAGGTCGACGATCGCCTGATGAGAACCTACGCGTCCGGGGACGTGATCGTTTCGCGCGGGGGTGCCCCGACGTTCTGGTCGCTTCCGACCCGAGAAGCCATCGAGAAGGTCCGGGCGAGCAAGCGCGGCAACTACGGCTTTCCTTCGGGACACGTCAGCGCCGCGACCGCGTTTCTCGTCTGCACTGCGTGGTTCATGCGCGCCCGCTGGCTCTATGGATTGACGTTGGTCTGGATTCCCTTGATGGGCCTCTCGCGGATGTACCTCGGGCGCCATTTCCTGGCCGATGTGCTGGGCGGGTTGGTGATCGCCCTCGTTGTCTCGGCGACCTGGATTCGTTGGCTTCCCGCGCAGGACCCCGTGGACACGGGCCCAGAAGGTCGACGCCTCGTACGAAGGCTTTGGTTCGTGGCCCTTGGCCTTCTGGCGCTTACGCCTTGGTGGAACTCGCTTCCGCCGGCCTACGTCGGTGCGGTCACCGGTCTTGCTCTCTCGTACAGCCTGATCGTGAAGACCGGTTCGCCGAGAGATGGCGGCACCAGCGGTCAGCGCGCGGCCCGAATCGCCATCGCTCTGACTCTGTTCGCCGTCACCCTCGGAATCATGGCTCTCGCCTTCGGAGTCGAGGGCGCGAGCCGTTGGTCGCTCGTGTTTTCAGGCGCCGTTGTGACCGCATCCACGTTCGCTGGCACAATCCTTCTGAGCCGCCGTTTGGGACTGTTCGAGGCCGTGACACCTCAAGCTTTACCGTCGGCTTGACTTCTTAGCCGCTCGCTCTGAGAGCACGGCGGCATTGGTCTTCGCGGCCTCGCGAATCAGCGCTTTGAAGGCGACGTCGTTGATCTTCTCGCCTTCGCGGAAGTCGATGGCGCGCCGCATGTTTCCTTCCAGGCTGGAATTGAAGAGCTTCTTCGGATCCTTGACGGAAGCGCCGCGCGCGAAGGTGAGCTTCACGACCTGCTTGTACGCTTCCCCGGTGCAGATGATGCCGTCGTGAGACCAAATGGGAACTCCGCCCGTGGTTGCCTTCTCCCACTTCCATTCCTCCACGACCGCTGGATCAGCAGCGTGAATGAGCTTGCGGAGGTGGGCCAGAGTGGCACCTCGCCATCCTCCGAGATCTTCGATCCGCTTGGTGATCTTGACTGAGGCGGTGTCGTCCTTCGGGGTTGTCGGTGTCATGGGTTCTCCGATGCTTCGTGCTGCTTCTCTCGGAGCCTACTTCCACCACCGCGCCATTTTCTGGCGTGGATGGGATCACCACGGCCCGCAAAACGAACGTGACTTTCTTGACGAACGCGAGAGGGGGCCAGGCCGCGGACCCCGTTCGGGGGGGCTGCGGGCTACCCTTGTCCTACGGAGGAGACTTCTATGGCCACAGACCCGAAGAACCGCAGCATCGTCGTGAAAGGGACGAGCGTCACCGTCACCACGCGCAACCAGCACGACTACATCTCGATGAGCGACATGGTACGGAACTTCGATGGCCAGGGCGCGCTCATAGAGCAGTGGTTGAAGGCCAAGGACACCGTGCTCTTCCTCGGGGTGTGGGAGCAGCTCAACAACCCGGGTTTTAATTCCCTCGAATTCGAGGGAATTAGGCGGGAGGCTGGTCGCAACAGCTTCTACCTCTCGGTCAAGAAGTGGGTCGAGGCGACAGACGCCGCCGGCCTCTATGCCTCAGCCGGCCGGTACGGCGGCACTTATGCCCACCGGGACATCGCCTTCGAGTTCGGCTCGTGGCTCAGCCCCGAGTTCAAGTTGTATCTCATCAAGGAATTCCAGCGCCTTAAGGATGACGAGGCCGCGCGCTTGACGCGCGAATGGAGCGTTCAGCGGATGCTCGCAAAGGTGAACTACCGCATCCACACCGACGCCGTTCGGGACCACCTCATTCCGCCCGCGCTGACGAAGGCCCGGATTCAGTTCGTCTATGCCTCCGAGGCCGATCTACTGAACGTGGCACTCTTTGGCAGGACCGCCGCTGAGTGGCACCGAGAGAACCCGAAGCTGCCGGGTAACATCCGCGACCACGCGACGATCGAGCAGCTCGTCGTGCTTTCGAACCTCGAAAGCCTGAACTCCGTGCTGATCCAGCAGAGGCTCGGAGCCCCCGAGCGCCTCCAGCAGCTCAACGAGGTCGCCATCTCCCAGATGCGTTCCTTGCTGGGTTTGACGACGCTGAAGAGGCTGGCTCTGGGGAAGAAGGCGTGATCGCGGACGGCAAGAAATCTGGGAATGACCTAGACCTCAAAGAGGTCGGAAGAGCTGTAGGGTTCGGGCAGCGAAGGCGGGGAAAGAACAAGCATGTCCTTCCTGAAAGCGGCGATGGGCACCGCACCGTGATGCAGGAGCGACGCCACCGGGAAAAGTGCGACGCATCGGACCCCGTAGGGTCACGATATGGGTTACGTTGCAGGCGATGACGATTCAGCGGATGCCCCCAACGTACTTCGCCCACAGTGGGAGCCCGTCAGGGGTCTGGCATCCTCTCTCGGAACACCTATCCTCGGTAGGGGATATCGCTGCGCGATTTGCCTTGGCGCGAGCCTGGGCGGATGAGGCGCGGCTCGCAGGCTACTTGCACGACCTCGGAAAGTACGGGGACTTGTTCCAGGCGCGGCTTCGGGGCCAGGAGTCGGGTCTTGACCACTGGTCAACGGGCGCTCTGGTCGCGCTCACCGCTCATCGGTCCGTTGGCGCGGCCTTGGCTGTTGAGGGCCATCACATCGGGCTTCAACGCGCAGCGGCCACAGACCTCCGAACCAGGTTCAGGATGGAGAACCTTACGACCAACCATCCCCTTGGCCTCAGGTTGTCAGGTTCGGACGCCGCCGAATTGTTGGGAAGAGCCACTGCCGATGGGATTTCCTTCAGCAGTCCCGCCACCGGGGTCATCCCTCTTCTGGCCGGGTCGGAGGCCTGGAGCCCGGACATCGCCAAGATGCTGGACGTGCGGATGCTGTTCTCCTGCCTGGTAGACGCAGATTTTCTCGATACCGAGGCCCACTTCAGCCGCAACGCGACCGGCAAGGTCTATCGCGACAAGGGGCAGGAACTTGATGCACCCGGCCGCCTGAATGCCCTCGAACGCTATATGGCTAAGGCGATCCGTGGGCGAGGGGAGTCGAGCGCGGCCGTTTCGTCGGTTCGCGCGGAGTTGTGGGACGCCGTCAACGCCGCTGCCGACCGCCCCACTGGGCTCTTCTCACTCACCGCACCGACAGGCTCGGGTAAGACCCTAGCCATGCTTCAGTTCGCCTTGAAACACGCCGCTGCAAACAAGCTTGATCGGGTTGTGCTGGCTGTGCCGTTCCTGGCGATCGTCGAGCAAACGGCGCAGCGATACAAGGAAGTGTTCGCGAACGATCCGGCGAACACGATTTTGGAACACCACAGCCTCGCGGGTCTCGGGGCGGAGCGAGCTAGGGCTGACGCGGAGGGCTCGCGCGCTGAGGAAACTGAACGGCAACGGCGGCAACTGGCGGAGAACTGGGACGCCCCTATCGTGCTGACTACCAACGTTCAGCTTCTGGAGTCGTTGTTCTCCAACCGACCGTCCGCGTGCCGGAAGCTGCACAACCTGGCGAGGACGGTCATCCTTTTTGATGAGGCTCAAACGATTCCTCAGCATCTGGCGATCCCGACACTGAGCGCTCTCTCGCATCTTGCGAGGGAGTACGGCAGCAGCGTGGTCGTCGCGACGGCTACCCAGCCCGCGTTTGATGGCTTCGACGGAGAAGTTCGAAAGCACTCCACCGGTGGTTGGATGCCGCACGAAGTTGTTCCCGGTAACCGTGAGATGTTTCGTGCTCTCGCTCGCCTTCGACCCCCCGAGTGGCCAGAGGGAGATTCACAGGAGAGTTGGGAATCCCTCGCGGCTGATATTAGGCAACCTCAGAGTCGGCAGAGCCTCTGCGTCGTCAACCTGAAGCGCCACTCGACGGAATTGCATGGTCTGGTTTCAGCCGCCGAGGCCGCCTTCTACCTTTCAACCAACCTGTGTACGGCCCACCGTCGTCAAGTGTTGGCAACAGTGCGTTCCCGACTCCTCGCTGGCGAATCCTGTCGCCTCATTTCAACGCAGTGCGTTGAGGCGGGTGTGGACCTCGACTTCCCGGTGGTCTATCGCGCGATGGGTCCTTTGGACGCGATCGCCCAGGCTGCCGGGCGATGCAACCGGGAAGGGCGCGCCACCGAGGGCGGCAGGTTCAAGGTTTTTCAGCCCCCGCTGGAAGGGGCGTTGCGCAAGAGCTACCCCAACTATTCGTACTACCAAGCGGCCGAAGTGACCCGGTCGATGCTGGTCGAACGGGGCGCGCTGAACATCGAGGATCCGCAGCTCTTTCGTGACTACTATCAGCGGCTGTACAACTTGACGCGGCTGACAGAGCAGAGCCCAGAGCTACGACAAGCGATCACCTCGTTGGACTTCCCCGAGATTGCAAAGCTCTATCGCCTGATTGACGAGGACGCCATTCAAGTTATGGTCCCTTGGGAAGGGGCAATGGATGCTTTCAATGCGCTCAGAGAAGAGGGCCTCCACGGGATCCGGCGCGGTTGGATTCAGAAAGCCCAGCAACTCGCGGTGAGCGTATATCGACCCCGGCCCGACCACCCCTCCTGGGACGTCCTGATCCCTGTACAGTTTCCCCGTGGCGGTGCGTCGGACGAGTGGTTCATTCTTCAGGACCGGCCTACGTCCGCGGCGGGCGGTTCGTTCTATAACTCAATCACCGGGCTCCGTTTGCCCAATGATCAGCAAATCATGATTGCCTGACCCAAAGGAGATTTGACGATGACCAGCAACGCGCACACTCTTGAAGTCTGGGGCGATTTCGCTTGCTTCACCCGGCCCGAGATGAAGGTCGAACGATTCTCCTATCCGGTCATCACGCCGTCGGCTGCGCGCGGGATATTCGACGCCATCTATTGGGACGGCAAGCGGGAAAAGCAGGGGAATCGCGAGGTCATGCGGCCGTACTTTCACTGGCAAATTGAGCGGATCGAACTCCTTGAGATCCCGCGCTTCATCGCGCTGAGGCGCAATGAAGTGAAGGGCGTCGTCCCCGGTGCGGCCACCTTGAACCGTTGGATGAGGCAAACCGCCCCGCCGGGGCCCCTATGGGCAGACGGCGACGACGAGACAACCGGGCGGACGCAGCGTCAGACCATGGCCCTGAAACGGGTGCGGTATCGGATCACCGCCCGCATCGAGGCCCACCCATCCCACCGGGCGGAGCTTGGAAAGCTAAACGCGTGTTTCGTCCGCCGTGCCAAAGCGGGCAAGTGCTTTCAGCAGCCGTACTTCGGCTGTCGAGAGTTTCCCGCCTTCTTCGAGTACATCGAGCCAAATACTGCGCTGCCTCCGCCCGCTGACTTCGACCAGCACGTCGGCTGGATGGTCTATGACGTGTTCGACCTCTCGAAGGACGTGACCTCCCTCGACGGCAGCCCAAGCATCTCAGTCTTTGATGCCTGGATCAGGGCCGGGGTCGTCTCAGTCCCGGCCTTTGGCAGCGACGAAGTTCGAAAGATCAAGGCCGCGTAGTCGTGCTGCAGGCAATCCGGGAACACGGCTCAAGACTTGGGGGCGAGCCCGGGTTTACTACCCGTGAAGTCAGATGGTGTATCGAACTGAATGCGGTCGGCGAGGTTCTGAACGTCCTGCCGATGGGCGAGGGCGAATCCGGGGTGATGGTGCGGGGTTGTCCAGACACTCCGGGCATGAACTCCGGCGGGAAGGCGCAGTTTCTGGTTGAATCCGCGAAGTTCGCGACGCTTTTCGTGGATACCAACGAGGCCGCAGGGGCGGTGGCCGCAGCGACGCGTCGCCACGAGGCATTCCGCGCCCTGGTGATCGAAGCCCAGAGCGAGACGTCCTGCATTGCCCCGCTCGTCGCGTTCTTGGCGAGTTCCGCCTCGATTTCCCGCGCACATTGCCTGCTCACCCAGCACGGTGCAAGTCCCAATCACTGGATCACTTGGCTTTTGGATGCGGCAGACCCGCTCCGCGATGAGGTTCTAATGAGCTGGTGGCGAAAGTGCCGACTCGATTCCCTGAAAGAATCTACGAGGGGAAGGGCCGCTGCGCGGACGGCCGCCGGGCAAGAGGCGGACGTTCCCGATGCTGATGCCGATGCTGGCGAGGCCGAGCCAGCGAGCATGGTGTGCCTTCTTTCTGGAGCAGCAACCGAGCCGCTGGCGAAACACGACAAGATCACGGGTCTCGCTGGCATAGGCGGACTTGGGCCTGGTGACGTCCTTGTCAGCTTTGACAAGGCGGCTTTTCGGTCGTTCGGTCTTCAACGATCGGCGAACGCCGCGATGTCCGAGCAAGCCGCCAAGGACTACGTTGTCGGCCTGAACGACTTGATCCGGAATCACTCGAGGAAGCTCGCGAATGCCCTGGTTGTCTATTGGTTCAAGGAACAAGTTGCGGCTGCCGATGATCCTCTAGCGTTCCTGTATGGCCTGGAGTCGGAGGAACAGACGTCCGCCTCCGCCCTCGCGCAGGCCCGCAGACTCCTCGCGGCCGTGCAGGATGGGAGCCGCGTCGATCTGGCCGGTAACGCCTACTACGCGATGATGTTGTCCGGCGCGAGCGGTCGCGTGATGGTTCGTGATTGGATTGAGGGCAGCTTCGAAAACCTGACGCGAAGCATCACAAGATGGTTTGAGGCGTTGGAGATCGTGGGCCTGTCCGGCAAGCGACCCGCGTCCGATCCCAAGTTTGAAACAGTGGTCACCTGTCTTCTGCCCGAGAAGCCAGACAGTCAGAAGTACGCAGACTGGGTGAAGCCCATTGGTGCGGTTCGAAGAGATCTGTGGCGAACCGCGCTAGATGCCGATGCCCCCCTTCCGCCTTCGGTCTTGGCAAGAATCTGCTGGCAGTTGCCAGCGTTCTTCGCTTCCGACGCCCTTGGCAAGGTTCTAGACGCGACAGGTCCCGAGCCAAATGCCAAGTCGGGCCTGACTATCGCTCGGCTATGTACCCGAATGGCCTTGATCAAGGCCTACTTCATCCGAAAACAGCAAGGAGCAGTTGACATGAAGCCCCACCTAAATCCGGAACACCCCAGCCCTGCCTACCATTGCGGCCGTCTTCTGGCTGCCCTTGCCGATCTCCAGCGGGACGCTCTCGGTTCCGTCGGGGCCGGCGTTGTGCAGCGGTTCTACCCCGCCGCGAGTCAAACGCCAGGCCTCACACTTGGCCGCCTCATTGGAAACTCTCGGAACCATCTGAACAAGCTACCGGCCGAGCAAGCCGCCGAGCACGAGGAGCGGATTGCACAGATCATCGGCTGCCTCGGCGACGCGGCACCGAGGAACCTAGACCTCGAGGGCCAAGGGCTCTTTGCCTTGGGCTACTACCAACAACTCGCTCACCTCCGCAGCTAGCGGCACCAGCAAGGCAACTTCAAGGAGCATTGACATGACATCTATTACGAACCGTTACGAGTTCCTCTTCCTGTTCGACTGTGAGAACGGAAATCCCAATGGTGACCCTGATTCTGGAAATGCCCCCCGCATCGACCCCGAGGATATGCACGGCTTGGTGTCGGACGTCGCGGTTAAGCGCCGAATCAGGAATTACATCCAAACCCGATTCGGCCTAGAGAGCCCCAACGGCATCTTTGTTCAACACGGCACGAACCTGAACACGAAGATTGCCCTGGCCCACGAGAGCCACGCCGCAACCGACGGGGTCACGCCCGGCATGCCGCCGTTCGACACGACAAAGAAGAAATGGAAGCCAAACACTGCCAAGGTGGGTGCTGCTCGTTCTTGGATGTGCGAGCAGTTCTTTGACGTCCGCACTTTTGGAGCGGTGATGTCCACTGGCCCCAACGCGGGCCAGGTTCGCGGCCCCGTTCAAGTCGCGTTCTCCCGGTCCGTGGATCCGATTCTGCCGATGGACATCGCCATAACAAGGATGGCTGTGGCAGACAACGAGATCAAGGGAGCCATGGTCGGTTCCGCCCAGTTTCTCGCCTGGGAAGCCAAGGAGTCGGAGGACGAGCTCCGCACTATGGGCAGGAAGGCGCTCATTCCTTACGGGCTCTACGTCACGAAGGGTTTCGTTTCAGCCCACCTTGCGGCGGGCACCGGCTTTTCAGAGACAGACCTTGCCCACCTCTGGGAGGCTCTGGCCGCCATGTATGACCATGACCGATCAGCGTCGAAGGGTCTGATGTCCTGTCGCGAGCTGTTCGTCTTCAAGCACGTCGGTACAGACACCGATGCCGCCCAGCGCGTCCGGCAGGCCATGCTGGGCTGCGCCGCGGCCCATCGCCTGCTCGACGTGGGGCGTGATGAGAAGGAGGGGAAGGTCGTGACGATCACGCCCACACCGCGTGCGAGGAGGTACTCTGACTATTCCGTGCAGGTTGAGCCGAAGCGGGTGCCTACTGGAGTCGAACTCTGGCGCTGGAACTTCACCACGAACCAGTTGGAGCATGTGGAGCCGACGTCCGCATAGACGTCGAGTCACGTCGACGCGGGAGGTTTCCCATGGTGGAGGACGACTACCTTCCGCTGTCCGGTTTGGCGCATCTGGGTTATTGCGAGCGACGGTGTGCCTTGATCCACGTCAATGGCTTGTTCGAAGAGAACGAGTTGACATCGGAAGGCCGACTCTTGCATGAGAGCGTTGCGAGCCCGGGTTCCCGGAGCCGCGACGGGGCGCGGGTGGAGACAGATGTGTGGGTCCGTTCTGAGCGACTGAGGCTGGTCGGGAAGACAGATCGAATCGAGAGCTGGGAGGAGGATGGCTCGATGCGGATCGTGCCGGTTGAGTCAAAGCGCTCCAAGCGGCGGAGTCGAACCGGCGATGCTCTTCAAATCTGCGCTCAGGCGATGGCCCTGGAAGAGATGCGGGGCGTCACGATTCCGGTCGCCGAGATGTACTACATCAATTCCAAGCGGCGGGCGACCGTCAACCTGACCGTCACGCTCCGCGATGCAACCGAGGCGGCCGCTCGGCGGTTTCATGAACTCGTCCGCCTGCAAGAGGTGCCCTCTCCGGTTCACGACAAGCGATGTCCGCCCTGTTCGCTTCGGGAGCTGTGCCTTCCCTCCGTGTTTGAGCAACGAGAGACCATCCGGCGATATCTGGAAGACGGGTGGCGCCGGTGATTCTCGCCGACCCTCTCAACACGATCTTCGTGACCCTGCCGGGCGCCTCCATCCTCAAGGATCACGAGAACGTCGTAGTCAAGGTTGAGAAGGAGGAGAAGCTCCGCGTACCTCTCCATCACGTTGGCTCCGTCGTACTCTTCGGGGCGACCTTTGCCAGCGTGGCGGCGCTTGGTGAGTTAGCGGACCGAGGGATTCAGGTCTCGCTCCTGACGGAGGGGGGGCGCTTCATGGCGCGCATCGAAGGCCGGTCGCAAGGTGGTTCACTTCTGCGGCGCGCGCAGTATCTCGCGACGGAGGACGAGGGCAGGGCTCTCGCCGTGGCCAGGGGCTTTGTTCTGGGCAAGCTCGCGAACCAACGGCAGATGCTGCTGCGCTCTGCCCGAGATGCCGAGGAGGGGAAGGCCTCCCTGCTCAGAGAGATGGCCGAGGAAATGAGCGGTGCGCTGGCGATCGCCCGAAAGGCCGACAATCGTGACTCTCTGCGGGGGTGTGAAGGGCATGGCGCCGCCCTCTACTTCAAAGGCCTTCCCGCGATGTTGCGGAACACCACCGAGAGTATCGATTTCTCAAAACGCCAGCGTCGCCCACCCAAAGACCCTGTGAACGCATTGCTCTCGTTTCTATATGCGATCCTGCTCAACGATGTCTGTTCCGCCTTGAATGCCACCGGCCTGGACCCGGCCGTGGGATTCCTGCACCAAGGGCGGCCAGGGCGACCATCCCTTGGGCTTGACCTGATGGAGGAGTTTCGAGCACCGTACGCCGACCGGGCCGCGTTGGCCCTCCTCAACCGGCAACAGGTGCAGGACAGCGACTTCAACCGAGACTCAAACGGCGGCCTTCGGTTGTCGGATAGCGCCAGGAGGGTGGTTCTGGCTCATTGGCAAGAGAGACGACGGGAAGTCATTGTTCATCCGCTGACGAGGGAGAAGGTGGCCCTCGGCGTAGTGCCGCATGTGCAGGCACGAATCCTCGCGCGGGTCCTTCGCGGAGATGCGACGGACTATCCGCCGTATCTGATGGTGTAGTGGTGGCCTCTGTGGTCGTTGTCAGTTACGACGTCGAGACCACGACGAAGGAGGGGAAGGTCCGTCTTCGGAAGGTTGGTCGCGCCTGTCTCGACTTCGGCCAGAGGGTTCAGTTCTCTGTGTTCGAGTGTCTCGTGAGTTCGGAGCAATGGGTGCGCCTCCGCGGCCGCCTATTGTCGTTGTTCGATCCAAAGACCGACAGTTTGAGGTTCTACCATCTTGGCGAAGAGTCGGACAGGCGGATTGAGCACCATGGGGCAAAGTCGTCTGAAGACCCCCGCCGACTTCTGTTGGTGTAAGGCATGTGCGCGAACCGCAGGTTGGCGGACTTTACCGCGGGGTTCGCGGCCTCGTCGCAAGTCGCGGTGCAACACGTAGTTGTCCGGCCAGCGGCGGTTGGCAAGTTCCCTTCGAGGATGAGCATGGGCCGGGGTTCGCGATATGCACAGAATAGACTCACGCCCCGCCTCGCCTTGGGGGGGTGGGAGTCTCCTCCCGCTTCGGCGGGGGGAGTGGATTGAAACAACCAGGAGGGCATCGACGCGATGGATGCGCTCAGTCTCCTCCCGCTTCGGCGGGGGGAGTGGATTGAAACTGTCCAGCTTGTGACCGATGCTCCGGGGCTTGGTCAGGTCTCCTCCCGCTTCGGCGGGGGGAGTGGATTGAAACCACTACACCAAGGCGCGGAAAACCGACTGCCGGGTCTCCTCCCGCTTCGGCGGGGGGAGTGGATTGAAACTCGACGGCTCCTTCGTGGGGCAAAATCGGACTCGTCTCCTCCCGCTTCGGCGGGGGGAGTGGATTGAAACCCGGTCACGCGCTCACGGCGCAGCATGAGCCATTGCGTCTCCTCCCGCTTCGGCGGGGGGAGTGGATTGAAACATGCACTGGGCGGCTCCTCTATGGCGGCTACTTCGAGGTCTCCTCCCGCTTCGGCGGGGGGAGTGGATTGAAACTGCAAAACCGACTACACCTGCCCCGACATCGAGTCTCCTCCCGCTTCGGCGGGGGGAGTGGATTGAAACAGCCTCCGCGCCCTCGACATGGCCAAAGAGCCGGGTCTCCTCCCGCTTCGGCGGGGGGAGTGGATTGAAACAATCACTACGTCGCACATG
>JBDTQB010000012.1:0-32409 GCA_039932395.1 Vicinamibacteria bacterium
GACTAAGGAACCAAACGATTCCGACGTTGACCGTCCAGTGGTGACGCAGGCGGCGCCCCCGTCGCAGCGAGCCCAATCGTCCCTGGAGCCGCGGCCCCCAACAACAATGCCAACGGCACTACGCGGCTAGGAAGAGCAGATTTGTGTCCGTCGGCTTAGAAACGAAAACGGCCAAGTCACTTGTCAAAAAAGTGCGGCCGACTCATTTGCGTTTAACGGCTTTCTTCAGTGGCTTATTTCTGTCGAGTAGGAACCCAGGCGGTGGTCCGGCCGGCGACGGTGTCGTGAACGATGTCGTGGCCTTCCAGCGTCTTCGATCCTTTGACCTTTCCCCACCGCCTATGGAAGAGCCAGGTGCCGGGAAACTTGTCGGAATCTGCGTCGACGGAAACCGCGCGACGGATCACGCGGAGCAGCGTGGTGCGCAATCGGGCGATCTCAGCCTTGGACAGATTCGCGGCGACCCGCTGTGGCGCGATGCCCGCCTGGTACAGGACTTCATCGGCGATCCAGTTGCCCACGCCCGCGAACGTCGATTGGTCGAGCAGAACCGCCTTGATCGGAGCCTTGCGCGCGCCAATCTCTACCGCGAGTTGGGCGGCGGTGGGCAGCGCGAAGAAGGGATCGTGGCCCAGGCTTCTAAGCGGCGGTTCGTTTCTCGGGTCGTTCGCCAGCCTCAGCCGGCCAAAACGCCGCGCATCCGTGAACGCGAAGAGCTTTCCATTGTCCAGCAGGAGCTCCAGTTTGAGGAACCGAGGAGCGTCCGCCGCCTTCTCGTAGAACCGAAAACCGCCGGTCATTCCGAAGTGGAAGACTGGCCACGGCTTGCGATCGAGCTCGAACCAAAGGTGCTTGCCGAAGCGAGCGGTCCCTTTGACAACGGCGCCGCGCAAGGCCCTTTCGACCTGGCGGGCCGTGACATCGACGAGCACGATCGAATCGTCGACGCATTTCGCCTGAACGACGCGTCGTCCCGTCAGGTGTTGAGCCGCGGCTTTGCGCGCGGCTTCGACCTCAGGAAGCTCGGGCAACTAGTCGACGCGCAGGCTCTTGAGGAAGGCTTGGATCGAGGCATCCCACTTCGCGACGGTCTTGGCGGGTCCGACGACCTTCACGTAGTACGGACCACCCGAGCCTTCGACTACCGCTGCGATGAGCTTGAAGTCGGGCTTGTTGTAGCGCTCCGCGGAACCCGGTGTCTTTTCGGCGATGTACGTTCCACTCAGATCGACAACCGTGAGCGCGAGGTCTTTCACCTTCATGGTCGAAGTCTTCGCGACGTCCTTCGAAGCCTTTCCATCGGTCTGCGTCATCTGGCCGACCCAGCGATCCAGGTTCGCCTGCACGCCGCCGCCCGCCTGCGCGCCGAAGTGATAGATGGTGAGGGTCGCGTCTTCGCTGTCGCCGTCGACCTTGGGCAACACAAAGTCGGCGAGGCGCATCGCGGACGAAGGAGTCTTGCTCGTCCAGCCGGCCGGAGCGTCGTACTTAAGCGGAGTGGCGGCGCCGGGCGTTCCGTGGCCCTGAGCGACGAGAACAAACGCGGAGATGACCAGTGTTGAAAACATGGTCAATTCTAGTCACTCCGACCTGGTGGAGGCTGGAGCCGGACCTTCAGGGCCGGCCCCGACCTCTTCGACCGAGAGAGTTAGAAAGCCGAGACGTTGTCGCGCACGAACTGCTCGAAGGTTCCAGGCTCGCGACCGGTCACGTCCTTGATGGCGCTCGACACAATCGACGCGGCACCCGTTCGGTAGTGCCGATTCAGATCAACGAGCCCCTCGGCGTACCACTCGGACAAGCCGGCGGCCAGCATTCCCGCTTTTGCGGCTTCGTCTGGAACCGCGACATATGAGATTTTCCGGCCCACGATGCGGCTCAGGATGTCGGCCGCTTCCGTGTACGTGAAAGCGACGGGACCGGTGAGGTCGTAGGCCTTGCCGTCGTGACCTGTTTCCGTCAACGCCTTCGCGGCGACACGAGCAATGTCGCGCACGTCGACGTGGCTGATCTTCGCATCGGCCGCCGGCTGGTAGAAGGCGCTCTGGGACTTGATCGTGGGCATGAGGTTCACGAAGTTCTGCATGAAGCCGTTGGGACGCAGGAAGGTCCAGGCGAGGCCCGACGCCTGAATCTCCTTCTCGACGATGCTGTGCATCGTACCGAGGGTGTAGTTCTCAGCCGCCGCGCCGATTACCGACAACTTGACGATCTTCTTGACTCCCGCAGCCTTCGCGGCGCGCACCACGTTGAGTTCCCGCTCCGCCTGGCCTTCTCCGCCGGATCCGAGAAGGAAGAGGGTATCGACGCCGGCCAGTGCCGGCTTGAGCGTCTCGGGCCGTGCGAAGTCCAGTTCGACTGCATCCTTCCCCGCGGCCTTCGCCTTCACCACCTTGTCGGCGGAGTGATAGGCGAGGCGGACCTCGACCTTCTTATCCGCGAGTTCATTCAGAAGGGCCGTGCCGATGGTACCGCCCGCTCCAGTGATCAGAATCATTTTCATATCTCCTTGGTTGTTGGTTCGCTGGTACTATCGCTCTTTAGGATCTTTTTGTGAAGTACGTACTTCTTGGTGTTGTACCTACTTTTGGGTGCCTATGAAACCGCAAGCCTGTGACGTCTTCAACTCTCAGTGCCCGTCTCGACAGGTGCTGGATCGCATCGCCGACCGCTGGACGGCGCTCATCATTCTGGCGCTTTCAGAAAAGACCATGCGCTACGGGGAACTTCAGCGTCGGATCGACGGCGTGTCGCAGAAGATGCTCACTCAGACCGTGCGCAGCCTGGAGCGCGACGGAATGGTGGTCAGGAAGATCCATGCGGTGATTCCGCCCATGGTCGAGTACTCGCTGACGCCGCTCGGACGCTCACTCATCAAACCGCTCGATGCCGTGCGCCTGTGGGCCGAGAGCCATCTTCCTGAGCTGCTGGCCGCTCGAAAGAAAAGTGCTTCGAAAATGGGTCCCGACCCGATTCTTCAGCTCACCGCGCGAAGTGTGGTTGAGTCAGCCCGCGCTCCTTCGTAGCTGCGATAGAGCAATGCCGCGGCGGCGGCGCCGAGAAGGTGCCACACCGCGTGTCCCTGGAGAAGGCTGTCGGGCGCGCAGGTCCACCGAAGGAGATCCACGGTCCAGATGGCGAAAGCGACCGCCATCGTGGCCGCCGATCTGATCAGCCAGATTCTTCCCGACCTCGAAGCCTTCCACTCAACGACGAGGGCCGAGATCAGCAGGACCGCAAAGGCCACGCGGCGAAGAGACGGAAGCGCCACCTGAGCCAGCATCAGCCCGGCGTTGATGGTGACGAAGAGCGCCACGGTCGTGGGCGGCCGCAGCTTCCATCTCGGTCCCAGTCGGTGGAGCAGGATGAAGGTCGCCATGAAGTACATGCCCGAGACGTCCACCACCTGTCCAACGAAGCTCAAAGACGCGTGGTAGAAGGCGCTGCCAAATCCGATCGCGAGCAGGGATCCAACGAAGAGAGTCGTGTCCGCTTGCGTCCATGGCCGCACGCCCGGACCGCGAGTGCCGCGCAGGCGGGACAAGACCCACACGCCCACCAGAACGAACGCAAATGAACTCCAGGTGTTCGCGGGCTGACGAATCAGCCCATCGCCAACCGCCTCGCAAAAGCAGTTCGAGGGGAGGCAGGTCGCGGGTCGCCAGATCGACCAGGGAGCGGTAAAGAGGCCAAGAACAGCGAGTCGCACGGTAAGAACCATAGTCTTCGCCGGCAAGGTCGCTCGTTCGTCGAATTTGAATACGTCCGAAAGTGTCGGAAGAAGGTCATTGGAGACATCACGGGATCGCCCTAAGTTGAGGATGCTGTTCGCTTCAGGAATGGCGGGAGATCACGAACATGGACCAACTACTGAAAGACATTCGCTACGGGATTCGCACCCTGTTGAAGGCGAAAGGCTTCGCCTTCGCCACCATCATGACGTTGGGCCTCGGGATCGGAGCCAACACCGCGATCTTCAGCCTCATCAGTGGCGTCCTGCTCAAGCCGCTGCCCTACGCGAACGCCGATCGGCTGGTGCTGGTCCGGCAATCGGCTCCAGCCGCGGGTCGGGCGAATTCCGGCGTTTCCGTCAAGGAGCTCTACGACTATCGGGAGCAAGCGAAAGAGTTCGACGAACTGGTTGAGTATCACCAGATGTCGTTCGACCTCCTGAAACGCGGCGAGCCGGACCGCGTCAGCACCGGTGTGGTCTCTCACAACTTCTTCGATGTGCTGGGCATTCAGCCGATCCTCGGCCGGGCTTTTTTGAAAGAGGACGACCTCCCCGGCGCCGAAGCGGTTCTGGTCTTGAGCTATTCGTACTGGCAGTCGAAGTTCGGGGGCGACCGCAACATCGTGAATCAGGTCTTTCAGATGAACGACCGCCCGCACCGTGTGGTCGGAGTGCTCCCCAACGTCCCGCACTATCCGAATGAGAACGATGTCTACATGTCAGTCTCCGCCTGTCCGTTTCGCGCGCGGGCGGAAGGACAGATGCACCAGAACCGCCGTGCTTTCTCCATCCTCAATGTCTTTGGCCGCCTGAAGCCTGGGGTCACGCGCGAAGCGGCGGCGGCGTCCGTCGGCACAATCTGCAGCCGCTTCACCCGCGACAACCCTGGCGCGTACCCGGCCGGCTCGGGCTTCATGGCGGACGCGTTGGATGTGCGGGAGCAATTGACGGCACAGGCCCGGCCGATGCTGCTCATCCTTCTCGGAACCACCGGCCTCATCCTGCTGATCGCCTGCGCCAATGTCGCCAATCTCACTTTGGCCCGCGTGTTGAGACGTGACCGCGAGATGGCGGTGCGCGGCGCGCTTGGCGCCGACCGCGCACGACTCATCCGACAACTCCTGACGGAGAGTTCTCTTCTCTCGGTCGCGGGCGGCGTGGTCGGTTTGGCCTTCGCGGTCTCGACGATGGGCGTTCTGACCCGCTTCGTCGCGCTCTTCACCGTTCGGACGAGCGAAATTGGCGTGGACTGGCGCGTCTTGGGATTCACACTGGTGGTCTCGGTGGCCACCGGCCTTTTCTTCGGGGTGGTTCCGGCTCTCGCCTCGCAGGTGGATCTGGTGAGCGCCATGAAACAGGGGGGCAGGGGCGCGGGCGAAAAAACCGGACGACAAAGGCTGACGAGTGGACTGATCGTGGCGCAGGTCGCGATCTCCGTCATCCTTCTGACCGGCGCGGGCGTGATGCTCACGAGCTTCTACCGCCTGCAGACGGTCGATGCCGGATACCGCGCCGACAAAGTCATGTCGGCCGAAGTCTTCGGAAATTTCTCGCGCTACCCCGACGCCGCGTCGCAGCTGCGCCTGTATCTGCCCTTGCTGGAACGTCTCCAGGGATCACCCGGCGTCGTCTCGGCCGCGATCACCAACGCGGTTCCGTTGAGCACGCTTCAGCCCGGCAACATTCCCATCCAGATCGAAGGCAGCGTGATCGACAATCCGGACAAGCGACCGACGGTGGATGCGCGGATCGTCTCGCCCGACTATTTCAAGACGCTCGGCGTCCCCTTGATTCAGGGACGGACGTTCACCGAGACCGATGACGCGGGCACTCCGGAGGTGGTCGTGATCAACAAATCCATGATGCGTTACTGGGACTCGAAAGACCCGATCGGATCGCGGATCTCGGCGGACAACGGACAAACATGGCTCACCGTGGTTGGCGTCGTAGGCGACGTCAAACAGTTCGGTCTCGAACGCGACGCTCTGGCGCAGGCCTACACCCCGCTTCGTCAGATGGCTCAGGGACTCGCGGGTCGTGTTCTCGTCCGAACCAACGGAGACACCGTGGCCGCCGCACGGGTTATCAGAGACGCGGTGCGATCGATCGACCCCGACCTTCCCATCGCGAATGTCCGTACCCTGGACGAACTCCGCAGCAACTCCCTTGCGACGCCGCGTCTGACCGCGATGCTTCTGGTCCTCTTCGGAGCACTCGCCCTCGTGGTCACCATGGCGGGGCTCGCGGGTGTGATCGGGACGTCGGTCTCGCAGCGAACCCAGGAATTCGGACTGCGGATGGCCCTCGGTGGGACGCGCGAAAGTGTTCTGAACATGGTCATGCGGCAGGGACTTCGGCTGGTGGTTGGAGGCTTGGTGATCGGCGCGGTCGCGTCGTATGGATTCACGGGCCTGCTCTCAAAGTATCTCTACAAGACGAGCGCCACGGATCCCGTCGCCCTGACCGCGGTCTTTCTGACGTTCCTGCTTGCCGGGGGGCTCGCGTGCCTCGGGCCCGCTCTGCGAGCCACCGCCGTCGATCCGTTGGTGGCCCTTCGACGCGACTGACAATCTTCAGCCTAACGAAGCGCCGGGAACTTCAAGAGTTTTCTCTGGAGCGATCGTCGGTGAACGCCGAGCCGGCGTGCGGCCTCTGAGACGTTCCCGTCGGCATCCGCGAGAACGCGGTGGATGTGCTCCCACTCGACCCGAGCGAGCGACGGCGTTTGGGTCACGGGTTCGAGCGACCTTGGCCGATCAGACGAGCCTTCAAGCGCAGCCACGATGCGATCCACATCGACCGGCTTCGTCAGATAGTCGCGCGCTCCGCGACGCACGGCTTCGAGTGCCGTGGCGATGCTTCCGTAGCCGGTCAGGACCAGAATCTCGGTCGAAGGATCCATCTCTTTCAGTGCACTCACCACCTCAAGGCCGGATGCGCCGGGCATCCTGAGATCCACGATCGCCCTCTCCGGCGTGTCGTGCCGCGCAAGCTCGATCGCCGATGCCGCATCCGTTGCCTCACGCACTTCATAGCCACGTTGACGAAGCGCCGCCGCCAGACGCCCACGAAAGATCACATCGTCGTCGATGACCAGGAGAGAGAGCGGAGTTTCCGGGTGATGCGAAGTCATGCGCGCGACGCCTCGAGAGGAAGGAAGACGGTGGCGGTGGTGCCGTGACCAGGAGCGGATTCGAGACCCAAGCGTCCACCCAGAGGCTTGAGGGTGGCACGAACCAGAAACAATCCGAGCCCCATTCCCTGCCCGGGGGGTTTGCTGGACCAGAACGGCTCGCCGGCCCGCGCAAGTTCTTCGACAGACATACCCGTGCCGTGATCCACCACGGCAATGCTGGCCTCACGCGCTGTGGACGAGGTCCGGATCTCCACCCGGCCTTCCGGGGAACTCGCGTCAATGGCATTGCGCACGAGCGTGATCAGGCAACGCCTGAAAGCCTTGATGGGAAGCGGCAGGGCGACGTCTTGAGCCCCAACGTTCACCGCTACGCGCACGCGATCCGCAGGCATCAGATGAGTGCGGCAATCCTCGATGACTTCGCTCAGGCGGACCACGATCGGCAACTCGCCGGCGACCGTGCCGGATCCCGCCGCCATGTCGTCCAGGATCGCGCGGCACCGCTCAACCTCGGACCGAATGAGCCTCAGATCGGCGGCGCTCTCCTTCGAGTCTTTCAAGCCGCGTTCGAGTTCACCCGCGGCCATGGCGATGGTGCCGAGGGGGGTCGCCAGTTCGTGCGCCGCTCCCCCGGCCAGGGTCACGAGAGCGGCGAGGCGTTCGCTGCGCGCCGTCCGCGCTCTTTCATGAACAAGCTCCGCGTCCCTCTGCTCGATCATGGCGCGAAGACGCACGACGAAGAAGGAGACGAGAAACGCGGAGAGAACGAACGCCGCCCACATCCCGCGCAGGTGTTCTTCAAATCCACGCGCGTGGTCCATGGACTGCGCGGACGGAGCGACGGCGAACAACACGCCATAACCCGCGATCGCGACCACCGCTATGACCGTGGTCCATCCCGCGCTGAGAACGACCGCCGCGAGCGCGATGTTGACGAGATAGAAGATGCTAAAGGGGTTGGCGACTCCGCTCGCGAAGAAGAGCATCGCGGTCAGCAAGAGCGTGTCGAAGAAGAGCAGGCCGCCCGCCAGGTGTGGGAACGCAACATGCGCGCGTGGACGCGCCGCCCACAGATTCGTGATCGCCACGAGGCTGGATAGCCCCAGGAGCGGCCTGGCCGCGATGGAGGGCTCGAAGAACTTCCACACGCCCAGGATCGCCAGGATCTGGGCGGCGAACGCGGCCCAGCGGACCTGAATCAGCCAGCGCAGCGTCAGGGCGGCCGACAAGGTCGCGGAATCCGGCTCAAAAGCGGACCGACCGGCCACGGATCGCGCGGTCACGACTTCAGGACTTGGAGGCCGCGGCCTGCCTGGGCACGGCCCGCTTCATGGCTTCAAGCGCGTCTTCGGGAATCCAGTCGTTGCCGGAGAACTCGCGCACGAGCTTCCCGTCGGGACCAATGATGACGGTGACCAGGGAGTGGGAGAACTGACTGCCTTCCTTGAAGAAGATGAGACCAAAGAAGCGACCGAGCTGATCAATCTCCTCCTTGGTTCCGGTGGCGAGCTTCCAGCGCGCGAACGGGCCCTGTCCACGATCCGTGACGAAGGCTGAGCCAAAGGCGTTGAGGACGTCCGGCCGATCGAACTCAACATCGAAGCTCACACTGAGCAGGCGCGCATTGTCCCTCAGGGACGGCACGCCTTCGATCGCCTTGTCGAGCTCCTGGAAGTTCTTCATGATCCTCGGACAGAACTCGGGCAGAGGGCAACGTGTGTAGATAAACGTGAGCGCCAGGACGTGGCCTTTGTAGTCCGCCAGGGTGACCGGCTTGTTGTCCTGATCAATGAGGGCGAAGTCGTGCACCCTTTCGCCCACCTTCGATTGCTTCGGCGGAGGTGCTGGCATGTCGAGCGGTGGTTCGTAGCGGATCACCTCGACGTTCTCGATCCAGCTCTCGTTCTCTTTGACCGCAAGCGTTGCGCTGATCACGTCACCGCGGCGGATGCGTTCGATCTTCATTCCACGAAAACCGGCAAGCAGGCCCTGGGGTGGCGGCATGCGGAACGGCATGGTCATGGCGGGCATGAAGTCTTTGATGTCTTCGTGGGCGACGAGCACTTCCTTATCCACGAGATCGACTCCCTCAACCTTGCCGGTCAGAGGGTAGCGTTTGGCGCCGTCGCTTGGCCCGCAGGCGAATGCCTGGAAGGCGAAGGCCACAACCAAAGCGCGCAACAAAGTGTTCATGGCGTACCTTGGAGGCGCGGTCTTTCGGCAGCGATGTCTTTCGGAGAGGCTATCGGCGTACGTGCCGCCAGAACTTCCGCGGGAGTGAAGGCCTGGTGATCTTTGGGCAAGAGGGCGTCATTGCCCCACGAGGTGAGGACGAAGTTGAGGACATCCGCGACCTGCTGGTCCTTCAGATAGCGCAGCGGCGTCATCATCCCGTTGTACTGCCGACCGCTCACTTCGATGGGGCCAGACATTCCATTCAATACGATTCGGATGAGATGGGTGCGTCCACCGGCTTCGAGCATCCAAACGGCATGACCCGCGAGCGGCGGTGCCAAGGTGGCGAGGGAGCGTCCATCGGGCGCGTGACAAGTGGAACACAGCTTCCCGTAAATCTCGGCTCCGCCCGTGGCAATGAGTTCACTCGGCGGCGGCGGCGCACAGTTCACGGCGCAAACGGCGAGAGTTGCCGCCAGCCACCATCCGCCTGAAACTCGGTCCCCAGAAACTCGGTTCATCAAAGATCGAGCTTATTCGGGCAAGCCTCCTCAACGGTGCGGCACTTTGACGCAAGACGGCATCCGGCCCGCGTGAGCGATGTCTCGATGTGGACAACTCCGACACTTTCAGACGCGCACGCCGTTGCGTCCACGACGCCGGCCATGGGAGGCTTCAATCATGAAACCCCGCCGCATCGCGTTCATTGGCTTCGACGACGTCAATGCGCTGGACCTGGTCGGTCCGATCGAGGCGTTCGCATCCGCGTTTATTGAGAGAGGATCAGACAAGGCCACGCCGGGTTACGCCATCTCAATTCTGGGACTCACCGGGCGAACGTTCCGCGCGGAGTCCGGCATCGTCTTCAAGCCTCATCGGTCGTTGAAGGGCCAGATGGACATCGACACTTTGATCATCCCGGGGGGACGAGGGTTGCGCGTTCCCCGGGTCAATTCGCGCGTAGCGGCCTGGATTCGCGTCAACTCACCTCAAATCCGCCGCATCGCTTCAGTTTGCACGGGAATCTACGCCTTGGCGGCGACCGGCCTGCTGGATGGCCGTCGCGTCACCACGCATTGGGGCTTCGTTCGCGACGTTGCTCAGAAATTTCCGCGGCTCTCAGTCGATCCGGACGCCCTTTACGTGAAAGATGGTTCGTACTACACCTCCGCGGGCGTTACCGCGGGCATCGACCTCGCGCTGGCTCTCGTCGAAGAAGACTACGGTTCCGAAGTGGCGCTCCGGGCGGCGAGGGAGATGGTCGTGTACCTGAAACGCTCCGGTGGACAGGAGCAGTACTCGGAGCCTCTGCGCTTTCAGATAGAAGCGACGGATCCGATCGCGGCGATCGGCGTGTGGATTCGAAGTCATCTGCGTCAGAACCTTTCAGTTGATGCCCTCGCCCAACGCGCCTCGCTGAGTCCGAGACAGTTCAATCGACGCTTCATTCTGGCGTTCAAGCAAACGCCCGCGGTCTTCGTGGAGGACCTCCGCCTGAGCGAAGCGCGTCAACGACTGACGACGACGAAGACGTCGATCGACGGCGTGGCCGCGTCGGTCGGCTTCGCGAGCGCCGACTCGTTTCGTCGGGCGTTCGAGCGCCGCTTCAGCATCCCGCCGACTATCTATCGGCGACGCTTCGCAGGACAGGGTAAGACCGAAGCCTAGCGCCCCGCACGGGACGACCCGTATCGAGCCTTTATGCTCGGAAGATGAAGGCATTCACGACGTTCGGAGCGCTTTTTCTGGCGCTCGCGGCAAATTCAGGCGCGCAGACCGTCATACCACCCGCCGCCCAGGCGGCGGCCAAGCAACATCTGACGACCGCCCGGCTCAAAGGCCACGTCCGCTTCCTGGCAAGCGATCTGCTCGAAGGACGCGGCCCGGCCACGCGCGGCGACGCGTTGGCTGAGGCCTACATCGCGTCTCAGTTCGAAGGCTTTGGTCTCGAACCCGGCGCCCCGGACGGCACCTATATCCAGAAGGTCGAGATCGTCGGCATGAAGAGCACGTCGCCCGACGTGCTCGAATTCAAGAAGGGCAGTGCGTCGATCACCATCCCGAAGCAGGACTACGTCGCCTTCAGCGGTGTCGAGCAGGCGAGCTCCGGTTTCGAAAACGCCGAGCTGGTTTTTGTGGGCTACGGAATCGTGGCGCCGGAGTACGGCTGGGACGACTACAAGGGACTCGACGTGAAGGGCAAGGTCCTGGTCATGATGAACAACGACCCCGAGTCCGATCCCAATCTCTTCAAGGGCAAGACGCGTCTCTACTACGGTCGGTGGGACTACAAGTACGAGATGGCGGCGTCGAAGGGGGCCGTGGGCGCGATCATCATCCACACCAAGCCCTCCGCGGGCTATGACTTCTCCGTGGTCCAGAACTCCTGGTCCGGCGAGTTGTTTGGCCTCGCCGGTGAAAGGGGTCCGCGGGTCCAGGTAAAGATGTGGGCGACCGAAGATGCCTCGCGCAAAATCGTGGCCCTTGCCGGTCACGACCTGACCGCGCTCACCGCCTCCGCGCAGAAAAAGGACTTCAAGCCGGTGCCCCTCGGCGTGACGTTGTCGATGGCGCTCAAGAACGAAGTGCAGAAGAAGGCGAGCGCCAACGTCATCGCCAAGCTCACGGGCTCAGACCCCAAGCTGAAGTCGGAGGCGGTGATCTACACGTCGCATCATGATCACTTCGGGAAAATCGACGTCCCCGCCGGGCAGGACGGCATCTTCAACGGCGCGCACGACAACGCGCTCGGAACGTCCGGCCTGATGGCGATCGCGGAGACCTTCGCATCGCTGCCGGTCAAGCCGAAGCGCACGATCTATTTCGCGGCGGTCGCGGGCGAAGAGCAAGGACTTCTCGGCTCGCAGTATCTCGCCGAGCACCCGCCCATTCCCGCCGGCCGCATCGCCGCGAACATCAACATGGACAGCGGCAACATCTGGGGCGCGACCAAGGACGTGACGATGATCGGCTTTGGCAAGTCGAGTCTCGACAAGGCCATCATCGCGATCGCAAGCAGCCAGGGGCGACATGTCGTTCCCGACCAATCGCCCGACAAGGGCTTCTTCTATCGCTCCGATCAGTTCAGCTTCGCGAAAAAGGGCGTGCCCGCCGCGTATTTCGATCCCGGAACTGAAATGGTCGGCAGACCCGCCGGCTGGGGCAAGGAACAGCAGCAGGACTACGAAGATAAGCACTATCACCAGGTGAGCGATGAGTTACGCGATTGGTGGAATCTGGACGGCGCGATTGAAGACTTCAAGCTCTGCCTCTTCCTTGGACTCGACGTCGCCAACCAGACCGCGATGCCCGTCTGGAACGCGGGCGATGAGTTCGAAGCCGCCCGTAAGAAGGCGATCGCGGACGCGGCGGCTCAGAAGTGAAGCGACTCCTTCCGGCCGCTCTCGTCGTCGGCGTGATGAGCCTCGTAAACGTTGCAACCAGTGAAGCGGGAGGCGGCTTCGAGATCGCCTTGTTTACGGGTCCGGCCATCCCGACCTACAAACAGACCTTCACCTTCAGCGGAGGTTCACCTCAGGTGCAATTGGCGCGACTCAACGTCAAGGAAGCGCCGTCGCTTGAAGCGAAAGGCGGAATTTCCTTCGGCGCCGCAGCGACCCTCTTCCTGTCGAACTCCTTTGGATTGGAGGGACGCATCGATTCCGTCGATGTGGATCTTCAGTCTTTCGGAGGCGACTACACGCTCGAACTTGGACCGGCTGGTTCACCTGTATCCACGGTGCCCGTGACCTTGGGGGTGGGCGAAACGGATCTGCGACGCGTCAAGCCCAAGTCCCTGAATCTCCGCTTCCAATCGCAGGGTCGCGTCGGCATCGGCATCTCAGGCGGTGTGAGCTACCTGTCCAAGGTGGAACTCGATGCCCTGCCCACTTTGACGGTAGCCAACTTGAGCGCTGCTTTCCCCGTCTCTCTCACGGCAAGGCCCGTCAACCCCGATGAGACGCACCATCTCGGCTTCAACGGTGGCGTCACTCTTCAGATCAAGCTCGCCAAAGGTTTCGCCGTCCTGGCCGAGGGACGTGGCTTCGCTTTCAAGCGTTCGGAGCTGAAGTGGGAATCGGCGCAGTCAGGAGCACTGTCCGTGGTGCAGCAGGCGCTGCTCGCAAACATCGTCTCTCAATTGGAGATTCCCGCGTTCACTCCGGGTTTCTGGACGGCGCGCGCGGGAGTAGAGTTCCGGTTTTAGTCGATTTTGGGTCGACCTGCCCCGACGATCAGAGCGGGGGCGGCATGCACTCGCAATCAGGCGTGTGATCCCAGCCCGGGCAGTCAGACACCATGGCGGGTTTGATCCCTTTCAATTTCTTGAGTGTCTCGGACGCAATCCTCTGGATCTCGTCGAGCGTCGGACCGTTGCCGATATACCGCCTGACCATGGCGGTCTCGATCTGCATCGTCCAGATTCGAATGGCGGCCAGTCCAGTCGAGTCGCCGCGCGGAGCCAGTGCGACCTTGGGCGCCTTCTTACGGGCCATGGTTGATCTCCTTCGACATCTCCCTCGCCCTTATCGCGAGTCGAGCCGGATGATACCGACGTCCCGGTTGCGAAGCTGCTGTGAGTAGACGAGCAGCCGGCCGGAGGCACTGACCGGGGAGAAGGCGATGCCCTGGATGCCGTTTGAAGTCACGGGTGTCTCAGCGCCCGTCTGAAGGTCCTTCAGGAAGACGTTCTCAACATCGGCGGAATCCCGTCGGCTGAAAGCGACGGCATTGGCGGCGGGGATGAACTGCCAGGACTTGAACACCGCCTGCGTCTCCACGAGCTTGTGTAACTCCCCTTCGGCGAGCGTCCCTATCTCCAAGGAGTAGAGCGCTCCGAGTTGCGGCCGGGTGCGGGAGCTGACCGCGACAAGCGGAAGTCCTTTGAAAAGCCCTAGAAGGGAAACCGAGCCTTCCTTGGCAGTGAAGAGCGACGACACTTTCCCCTGTGCAACCTGTAATAGGGCGGCGTCCTTCCCTCGCGTATTCAAGACGAAGGTCGCCGTAGAACCGGATGGGTCGATCGTCAGGTCTCCGACCATTTCATCCTTTTCAAAAGTGGTGACCACCTCTGGATCGGTTCCCGGAAGCAGCTTCACCAGCCGGGACGAAACGCCGTCGAGAGTGTCCGTGTAGTAGAGCAAACCCTGGGACGACCACTGAAAGTCACGCCGCGAAAAACACCAGGCGAAGTCAATGTAAGCGAGGGTTCTGAGCAGCCGCTCACCCAGATCACGCACATGACCGGTCTCGATCTCGAGCAGATTCATGTGTGGCCTCGCCTTTTCAGACGCCCGGGTCAGGAACGCAAGGTAGCGACCGTCGGGGGAAAGGAGCGGGGCAAAGCCATCTCTGACCACAACCTTGGCGTCGTCAAGACGTCCGTCGACCGCAGTCCCGATCACGATCGAAGAAAAGGACACCGGTGAGTCACCCACCAGTTGGGTGCGCGCGAACGCGACACGCCCGCCCGCGGCCATGGAGGGCGTGATATCGCGCATGTTCTCCGCGGTCAGTTGATGACGGACTTTCTTGTCGACCTCGTAGCTGAAAATGAAACCGCCCACCTCCTGTTCGCTGAACACAATCACGCGACCATCGCGCGACACCGCTTCGATGAACTCGCGGTTGGACCCGAACGTGATCTGCCGAGGTTCGTGGCCCACCTTGTCGATAAACCAGAGATCTTCCTGTCCGCTTCGATTTGATTCCAGGAACAGACGTCCGTTGCCGGCCGCGTCGGAGAAAAAAGGCGAACGGTCGGTGGCGCCGGGCTGCGTCACCGCGCGTGCCTCGCCTCCCATGTCCTGAATCCAGATCGAGCGGGAGCCGTCGTCGTTCACCGCGTCGAGCACGATGCGGTGACCGTCGCGTGAAACGTCGTAGTCGGCCGATTGCTGGGTGGCCCGGGAGAGCGTGGGGACCTGGACCACCTGGCCGTTGGCGAGCGAAAGCTTCAACAGGAGACGATTCGAACTCTCCATGAAGACGTCCCCGCCCACCCAGCAGATCAGTCGGAGAATCCTCATGTCGTTTGGAAGCGAAAAACTGCGAGTGGGCGGCCCGCCGTCGAGCCGAATGGTCTGGAACAGCTTCTGGGTGGGCGATTCCAGCGTGTAGGCGATCTCCGTCCCGTCTTCCGAGAAGACCTGCGCCGTCAGATCGCCCGGCTGATGCGTGAGCCGCCGAGGTTCGCCGCCGGCGATGTCCATGAACCAGATGTCCTTGACGCCATTCCGGTTGGAAATGAACGTGACGCTCTTGCCATCGGGTGAGAGCGACGCATGATCTTCGTTACTGGGCCAGGTGACGAGGGTCGACATGCGCGCTTGCGGCATCTCAGGATCCGGCCGCAAGGCGACCCAGAGGGACAGACCTACGATGATCGCGAAAAGCGCGAGACCGACGCCGAGCGCTACGCGGGGCCTTCTCGCCACGTACGCTTCCATGGACGCCGACGTGCCCATCGTCCGCTCCCTTGGCGGACGCTTCATGTCCCCATGCGCATTGGCCAGGGCGTCGAGACGGCCCGAATCAGATATACCTGCGAGACGTTCGCGCAGCTCGGCAATCTTTGGGCGATCTGAAGCCGCCTTGTGCAGAAGGCGCTCAACGATGTCGCAAAGAGCATCGGGGGCTTGCGGACAAAGTTCAGCCAGATCGGCGGTGTTCTCGTTCAGGATGGCGAATTGGGTGTCGAGGGGGGATCCCTTCTTGAACGGATGCTCGCCGGACAGAATCTCGTAGAGGATCAGACCGAGGGCGAACAGATCAGAATTGGGCTCAAGCGGCTTTCCGCGCAGTTGCTCGGGCGACATGTACTCGCGCGTGCCCACAACCATGCCGTCAGGGGTTCCCGTGCTTTCGTCCATCGAGTCTTCGCCCGGCAGGCGCTTGGCCAGGCCAAAGTCCATGATCTTCACGTGACCCTGGGCGGTGATGATGATGTTGGAGGGTTTGAGATCGCGGTGGATAACCCGCTGACGGCCTGCCTCTTCGAGGCCATCGGCGATCTCGCGCGCGATGCCGATCACCTCACGCATGGGAATCGGCCCGCGCTGCATTCTTTGGCGAAGGGTTTCACCCTGAATGTATTCCATGGCGATGAAGACGCGACCGTTACTCTCGCCGACCTCATAGACCTTGCAGATGAATGGGTTGTCGAGCGCGGCCGCGGCCTTGGCTTCCCGGCGGAGAAGTTTTTCCGCGCGCGGATTCGCAAGCGCCGTCTTGTGAACGACCTTGATCGCAACCTTGCGGCGGAGAACAACGTCGTCCGCGAGAAACACTTCACCCATGCCGCCGCGGCCTAACAGGTCGATTCGCCGATAGCGGTCCTGCGGGGCTAGAGAGGTCATCGCTTCACGTGGGAGGATCTTAGTGCGATGCGATGGAGTGAAGCGTCAACACGGAGATCTCGGGCGGAACACCGAAACGAACCGGGATGATGCTCGTACCGATGCCGGGATTCACGAACAGATGCCGCCCATCTTCGACAATGTGGCCTAGCGCATAGCGCTGGCCGTACGAACTTGGAACGATCGGGCTTCCAATCAGCGGCAGCCGGACCTGACCTCCATGAGTATGGGCGGCCAGGGTGAGCGAGATCCGCGACGGAATCGACGGAAAGATGTCCGGGCTGTGGGAGAGAACGATCAGAGGGTCTCCCGAGGGGAGCGTGCGCCATTCGCGTTCCGCGCGGCCATACGTCGGCCAGTATCCGGGAGACAGCTCAAAGTCATCCAGACCATAAACGTGAAGCTTCACTCCGTTTAGAGCGAACACCTTCGATCGCCAGCGAAGAAAGGGAATGCCTGCTGCTTCAAAGGCTTTCTCGACGCGCGAGGTGTCCAGCCAGCGATCATGGTTCCCGATGATGGCGATCTGTCCGTGGGTCGCCGTCGCCTTTGCAAGAGTTCTGGCGATCTTCTCGGGTTCCATGAAGGTGCCGCCGACCACTCCCTGGATCACGTAATCGCCCAACCAGACGATGAGGTCGGGCTTTGCGGCGGTGATGCGCGCGACAATGTCATTGAGCTTCGCCTCATCGATAAACGGCGCGCCAGCGTGAATGTCGCCGACCGCCACGATCTTGAAGCCATCGAGCGCCCTCGGCCAGGCTGGAAGGTCGAGCTGATAGGTCTTGACGACAAGCTCATTGGGCTCGATGAAGAAGGCGGTGCGCGCTACGAGGACCAGGCCGACAAGGCCCAGGACGAGGATTGCGATCAGGGTTCGGCGTTTGGTAGGAGACAGAGCCATCCGGGGCTGAAGTGTAAGGTCCACGATCCAATATGGAGGCCATGCAATTCCTGTCGTCGCCGCTTCTTTCCAACGTTCCTGGTCTGACCCACGGCTTCGGAAAACGGTTCGCGGGAACACGGGCTCTGGCGCGGGATGCCGCGCAGGCAGCACTCGCGGGCGAGGGCGACGTTTGCTTCCTGCGGCAGGTCCACGGCTCCACCATCGTGACGCCGCCCTGGACAGAACCACCCGATGCCGACGGCAGCTTCACCGATGACGCGGGCGTGATCCTCGCCATCGAAACCGCCGACTGTCTTCCGGTCTTGATCGTGGATCCCGTCAAACGACGCGTGGCCGCAGCGCACGCGGGTTGGCGAGGGACGGTCGCTCACGTCTCTCAGAGCGCGGCCCTGGCGCTGATCGCGACGGGCTCGCGAGCGGAGGATCTGCTCGCTTCGCTCGGTCCGGCGATGGGCGCTTGCTGTTACGAGGTCGGTCCGGAGGTCGAAGAAGCCTTCGGAGCGCAGGGCGCGCGCTTCTTTGTCCCCGGTCGCGCGGAGCGGAGGCATCTCGATAAGGTGGCTGCCAATCGCGCACAACTGGAGGCCGCGGGGCTGAAGCCCTCCAACATCGACAGCCTGAATCTGTGCACGCGGGACCGCGAGGACCTGTTCTTCTCCTACCGGCGCGACGGAGCGAACGCGGGTCGAATGATCAGCGTCGTGGGCTTTTCGAAGTAGCGGTCGTGGGAATCTGCGTGGTCGGCGGCCACACCTTCAACTCGCAAGCGCGCCAGAAGTACCAGGCCGCGATGGAACTGTAGGGCGAGAACTTCCGCGCATAGGGCAGGGCCTGCTTCGGCGTGGGCATCTTGCGCTTTCCGAAGGTCCGGCCAAGGCCTTTGCGCACACCGAAGTCGAGCACGGGCCAGACGTCGGGGCGGCTCAGCCCGAACATAAGGAACATCTCAACCGTCCATTTGCCGATACCGCGCACCTGCGTGAGCCGCGCAATGAGTTCGTCATTGCTGAGTTTCATGGCTTGAGCGCGCGTAGGAACCACACCATCGATGAAGTGCTGCGCCAGGCTCTTGACCGCCAGGCTCTTGGCTCGCGATAGGCCGGCCGCACGCAAGGTGGCGTCGTCTGTCGCCAGCAGGTCAGCCGCGGTCGGGAAACGCTTCGGCTTATAGATCGCAACCACGCGACCAAGGATGGTCGCGGCGGCGCGTCCGTTCAGTTGCTGGTAGACGATCGACTGGACCAGCGCTTCAAACGGTTGCCGCGTGTGCGTCTCGATCGCGCACGGCCCGATGTGATCGATCATCAACGCCATCCGCGGATGCGATTGGCGCAGATGCAGAACACCCGCCGCAACGTCATACGAAGGCGGCCGCGTTCTCGTGCTCACGTCCGCCGATTCTATGGGCGTCAAGCGAAGGCCGGATTTACTCCGGCCGAAGCGAGGGCGGGCGAGCTGATCGAGGTGCCGAGCCGCTCACCTGGGCGCGGCCCACCGTATTGGAACAGCCGCGTGCTCCGGCGACAGGCGCCCGGTCACGAGGGCAATGAACGCCTGCCCTCCGACCATGCGGCGTTGATCGGCTGCTGTTCCGCGTCTGCCGGTTCGCCGCGGTCCGCCCACGTTCAGCGCCTGAGCGCGGAGTCACGATCGCGTCAAAGGCTGGGTGGCCGGAGTTGTCGAGCTGCACGGGCACGCTCATGCCCGCGCCGGAATACACGAACGTGTCTTTGTCGTGCAACCGAACGACGCTGTTCTGATAGTCGATCTCGTCCACGAACTCGGACATGAAGTCCGCACCGAGAATGCCGTCCACATCTCTGCCGAACCTCGGTGCAAGGCGGCGCAGTGGCATCGCGAGAGTAATGGGCTGGGTGAATCCTCTCAGCGCGTCGAGCGTGAACGGCGTGCGATTGACGATTGCGCCTTGTGTGGTGGCCGCGCCGATTCCGGCGATGTTGATCGCCATACCCAACGGCACGCTCAGTTCCTTGGCCAGGTCGATGTCTATCAGTCCGTATTTGTCGCCGCTGTCGAGGATGAACGACAACGGGCGCGAGCCGTTCACTCGTACCTCGGGAAAGATGTGGTTCGTAGTGAGTTGCATGGGAAGGGCCACTGGCGCAACCAGGGAGATCGACCGCGATGGGCAGCACTCGCCGGGCAGGCCCGCTTGGCCGGTCATGATCGCGTGTGCGTAGATGCCTCCGGCGAATGACTCCCTCGCGGCCGAGTTCCAGGATCAACAGCGTTCGCCGCTCCTTTTGGAGCGGACCGCGCGGTTAGGAATCCCGGCCCTGCGCGTATCGCCTATGCTTTTCGGATGACGCGAAGCCGAGCCCTGAACCTCAAGATCTGTTACCTCTCCACCGTCATCCTGTTCATCGAGATGCTCATGATCAGGTGGATCGGCACGGAGGTGCGCGCTTTTGCCTATGTCCAGAGCGGCATCCTTGTGGCTGCTTTCCTGGGTCTCGGTCTTGGATGTCGCGCCTCTCGGGAACCGGTTCGCATCGTGAATGCGCCGCTCGCGTTCGCGGGGATCGCGCTCATCATTCGGGACCCGTTTCAGCTCGACATCACGGAGGCAATCTCGCAGGGCCTCGTCGCGTTTCAAGAGGCGGCCATCTGGTTCAGCGCATCTCATCTGCCGCAGTTTTCGCGAACGGCGCTCGCGGCGTTCGCGCTTTTCGGCACGCTCGTCATTCTGTTCGCGGTCGCGGCGGTGTTCCGCCCGCTCGGCCAATGGCTGGGCGCCTGGATCGATGAGGCGGCAAATCCCATCGCCGCCTACACCGCCAATATCCTCGGGAGCCTGGTCGGTATCGGTCTGTTTCTCTTCTGCACGGTTCAGCAGCTACCGCCGCGGATGTGGGTGGCCATCGCAGGCCTGGGCCTCGCGGTGTGCGTGCTCTGGTCGGTGGAAAGCAGAGTGAGACAGTTCACGACCGTCATCGTGGCGTTGTCGCTTCCGCTGATTCTTCCGGTGCCGGACCGTCCCACTTTCTGGTCGCCGTATCAAAAGCTCGACGTCGAACAGAATGAGGTTCTCCTTCAGGACGGCTCGATCCGAGCAGTCTGCGGCGTGAAGATCAACGTCAATCAGGTCGGTTATCAGGCGATGCTGGATCTCGACCAGTCAAAGATGGCGGACAACCCTGTCATCTATCCACCCGCCGATATCGCGCGATCACACTACGTGCTTCCCTACAAGCTGGTGGGCGAGCGCAAGCGTGTTCTGATCGTCGGAGCCGGCTCGGGCAACGACGTTCAGGCCGCGCTTCAGGCGGGCGCCGAATCCATCCAGGCCGTTGAAATCGACCCCACGATCGTCGAGATTGGCCGCGCGCTGCATCCGAATCATCCCTATTCATCTCCCAAGGTCACACTGACAATCGACGACGCGCGCGCGTATTTTGGTCGGTCGAATGAGAAGTTCGATCTTGTGTGGTTCGGACTTCTGGACTCGCACACCAACCCCTCGGCGTATGCCAACGTCCGGCTCGATCATTTCGTCTATACGCAGGAGAGTCTGGCGAGCGTCAAGAAGCTCCTCGCCAAGGACGGTCTGGTTGTGATGCTGTTCGATCCGCAGACCTCATGGATCGCAAGCCGCCTCAGTCGCCTTATGACGCAGACGTTCGACAATCCTCCCGTCGTCCTGCGGATACGGCCGACATCAGGCTGTCTCGGCTGGGGCGGTCTCCTGCTCATTGGCGGCGAGCCGTCGGCGCTCGCGAGCGTCAAGACGCGCCTTGCAGCTGACCCCGTTCTTGCACAGATCATCTTCGACCCCAAGGACGACATCGAGATCACAAGCGACGACTGGCCGTACCTCTACCTCGAAAGACGCGGGCTGCCGCGGTTCCATATCGTCATTGGATGCGCCGCGATCCTTCTTCTCTTCCTGCTCAGAGGCCAGCTCTTTGGAAAGAGCGAGCCCCTTGACTGGCCCATGGCTTTGCTGGGAATGGGTTTCATGCTGCTTGAAACCGTCGGGGTCAGTCGCGCCGCGCTTCTCTTCGGCACGACGTGGACGGTCAACGCCTACGTTATTGGTTCAATTCTGGTGATGACACTGATCGCCAATTTCATCGCGAGCAGGACGCGCGTCGCCGCCAGCGGATGGCCCGCGATGGGCTTGATTGTGAGCGTGGTGCTGCTGAGGGTTGTTTCCATGCCTTACCTCGCGTCCCTTCCAGGCGTCACCCGACTGATCGTTGGGGGCGGGTTCCTCGTTCTGCCGGTGCTGTTCTCCAGCCTGATCTTCGTGACCGCATGGGCGAAGTCAGAGCGGAAAGACCTTGCGCTTGGAAGCAACCTGCTCGGAGGCCTGATGGGCGGCGCTGCGAGCCTGCTCACGATGGCGTTTGGTTTTAATTCTCTGATCCTTCTCAATCTTCTCGTGTATGTCTCGGCCATCTTGCTGTTGCGTCGCGGCGCCCGAGTTCTGGCTGTGTGACGGCGGCCCGCTAGCGCAGTCGTCCGAGGGCGTGTTCGTGGGCGCGGAGTCCGTCCCAGAGGTGGTAAGCGATACCCACATCAGCGTTCGGCCGCGCAGCGGCGAGCGAAGTCGTCACAAGGTTAGGATCGTTGCCGTGATGACTGCGGCGTGCTCAACCCGGCTGCGGACCTCGATACTTGGCATATTCCTGCTATCCGCCTGCGTCATTCCCAGGCGGCAGGCCAGCCACCCTACCGGCGAGCCGCAGGCGATGGCACCCTTCACCCGGTACGGCATGGCGAACTTCGCACGGTCGAACAGTGAACCGGGCCAACAAATCTACATGGCCGCGAGCGTTGGGAACGACCCGACTCGCTGGGTTGCCGTCAACAACGGGCGGCCGGTCCTCGTCTCGACCGAAGGAGTGCACGGCGTGCGCGATCCGTCGATCGTTCGATCGCCCGCAGGAGACAAGTTCTACCTGATCGCGACCGATCTCAACGTCGACGGCGTCAACCACGGCTGGCAGGGGTGGGACTGGGCCCAGAGTGCCGCCAGTCGCTCGATCGAAGTCTGGGAGTCAACGGACCTTCGCACCTGGTCTGCGCAACGACATGTGCTGGTGGCGCCCGAAGAGGCTGGGATGGCCTACGCGCCCGAGGCGATTTGGGACCCGTCCATCGCGGCGTATGTCGTGTACTGGACGTCATCCATGTATCCGCCGGGCAGCTACTTCACGAAGGACCGTGGCGACCCTAAGGGCCGCTATCCGCTCACCCGAAACCAGACGCTGTATGCCACCACGAAAGACTTCGTGACCTTCACACCGGCGCGCGTGATGAGTGGCCGGGCCAATCACGGGACGCTCGACGCGGTCATCATTCGCGACGACGAGAAGGGCGACTACTACCGCTTCGTGAGCGATCGCACTTCCACCGGCGTTGGTGTCAACAGGTACGTGGATTCGTGCGCCACCGAAGACATCTACCAGGAGCGCGCAGCGACAGTGCTGGCCCCGCCCGAGCAGTGGACGCTCGTCGCGGGCTGTCTCACGCACCGCGAAATGAACACGACTTACGCCGAAGCGCCGATGGTGATCAAGGCCAACATCGGAGATAGCCGCAGCAAAGGCTATTACCTCTGGGCGGACCAAAAGTGGGCGAAGTCGCCCTCGGGTAACCCAATGGAGGAACAACTCCACCCCTACTGGAGTCCGGACCTTTCATCGGGTCGTTGGACGAGCGTTGAGTGGACGCAGAAGCCGGGCTACGATCTGGCGCGCGGCGTGATACGACACGGCCACGTCATCGCGCTCACGCAAGCCGAGCATGCGGCATTGCGCGGCGCGGACGTCAGCGCCATCGCCGTGAAAACGCACCCCACAAAAACGTCCTACGCGGTCGGGGAGCCGCTTGACCTAGCCGGGCTGGTCATCACCGCTGACTACACCGACGGCATGAAAGGTGAGGTCCTCCAGCACGGACGTGGCGGCTATCTCGTGTCTGGATACAACAGCAATGCGCCCGGCGATCAGGTGTTGACCGTCTCGTACACCGTGGTCGGCCGGACCGAAGTGGCGTCGTTCCGAGTCGCGGTTGGGCGTAAGTGAGGGTTCACGCGCGAAGCGGCGAACGGCGGCAGTCAAGCGAAGCCCTCGGCGGTTTCCATCCGATTTCTCTTTCGGCTACGGCTGCTGAGGCGGGGAACCGCCGCCTTCATGAAGGCGCGAGCGGAGAAGGTTGCATCGGTCGTGGGATCGGTTGGTCCTTCCATTCCCTGACCCAGGCGTCTGCCGCTCGGATCACCTGGGCGGTGGACCGGCGGTCAGGCCCCGAGGCTTCCGATCGCGATTGACAGTCACATCCTTGGCCGCCTGAGTTTCAACGCCGGCTTTGTTCAAGAAGCCGAGATCGCCGAACCAGTCAAGGAAGCGCGTCGACCACGTGCCGTATGAAATTCCGCCCATGTTGGTCAGGCCGCCCGTGGTGGGAGGCTCATCCGGGCCAACCTTGTCGCCCGGGTGATGTCCGCGCGCGTAGATGTGCATCTCGACATTGGGCACGCCATCGGCCAACAGCGCGTCAAAGTACTCAGTGGCCCAGGTCGCGTGGTTCCAGTCTCCCCATCCCGCGCACGTGATGAAGGCGGGAGGAGCATCTCGCGGAATGGTCGGATGCGCTCCGCGCGCGAAAGGCGATGGACCCGGATAGATGATCCCCGCGAAATCAGGACGTGAAGAGATCTTCGCAAGCGGGTTCGTCGGCTCGTCGTTCCGTTGATCGAAGGCGGCCCACTGCAGGGTCGCGGCCGCGGCCAGCTCGGCCCCTGCGGAAAAGCCCATGATGCCGATCTTGTTCGGATCAAGATCCCAGTCTTTCGCGTGGGCGCGCACCAGCTTGATCGCCTGCAGTGCGTCATTCACGCCGTCGGTGGTCGGCTCATAGCCATCGCTGCGTAGTCGGTTCCGGAGAATGATGGTGTTGATGCCGTGGTTGGCGAAAAAGTAGACCTCATCCGAACTCTCGCCGCCGACGTTGAGCGTGCGGTGGCCTCCGCCCGCGGCAAGGATGATGGCGGCCCCCGTGTTCAAAGCGCGGTTACCCCGGTGGAACTCGATCGATGGGTTGTGAATGTGGATGATCGACCCGATTCGTCCGGGGCCGCCCATGAGATATTCCTCAGGTTCGCGGATGAGTTCACGCTTCAGGTACGCGGAGTCGGCAGGGAAAAGGGTAAGGACGACCCCGCCGGGCAGGATCGCCTGCGGCGAGTAGGGGCCGTCGGTTCTAGGCCCGGCTTTCGGCTCGCCCATCGGCGGGGGCAGAGGAGCGAGGGTGCCCGGCCCCGCGACCGGCGCTTGCGGCGTCGCGGCTTCGGCCGAGAGCACCCCGGTTGAAAACGGCAACCAACCAAACAACATGACGGCGCAGATAGGCGACATCTTCAATGGCCCCCCTCGGGATGATCAGGGGCGATCATAGGCGGGCCGGGAGGAGTCCAGAGTCAGGTAAGCAGCGACGCGATGAGATCACGCCCTGCGGACAATCACATAAGGCAGATTGAGGCGATCCTTGGCGAAGCCCGGATAGATCCACGCCTGGTCCGGAGCGCTGCGGAGGATGACGTAGTACTGAAGCGAGTACGGCGCTTCCGTGTAGGCCGCTGGGATCACGGCGTGAAAACGAGAGCCGTTCCGGATCATCGTCATCGTCATGGGCGCACGCTCGTAGCGCTCCGCTTGATTGACATGACGGTAGCAGAGCGTCACCGATTGGATCGCCACACCCGAACCTGCGCTGACGTCGATTTCGATGGCGAGGTCCGCGCCTCCACGGAACGTAGATGGCGCGTTGTGGGTGATGGTTGCCGTCGGTTTCGGCGCAGGCTTGAGCACGGCGGCCACGGCGTGCGCCACGGCTGGATCCGTGGAGACCACGGTAGAGGCCCGGCGCGCATCCATCGCCGCGATGTCCTGATCGATTGCCGGAAGCCGGTCTGCCCATGCGCCGCGGTTCGAGATCTTGTCGCTTGCGGCGAGTTCGCTTGCATAGGCTCCTCCCCACTTCGAGAGCTCGGCCCAGGCATCGCGAGCGAGGCGATACGCCGCGATCGCTTCATCGAGCGCTCGTCGGTCCGTCGTCTTCTCGTGAAGGGCGTACAGCACACCCGCGCGGAACTTATGCGCGAAGAAGACGCCGAGGCCGCGCAGGATAGGGAGGTCGATGAATGCGCGCTTCCGTGCTTGATCGTCCCCGAGCCGCGACGACACCGAAAATCGATCGGGAAGGACGATCGCCGCCGCATGCTCGTCGAGCCACGCCGCGACCTCGATCGGCGAGTACTGTCCGGTCGCCTCGCCCTTCAGCAAGTCGTCGGCGAAATCCGTCATGCGCGAGAAAAGCTGAGGATCGAGCGGGCTGACATTCTGGAACGTGCGCGGCTGTGGCGAGTCCCCATACGGATTGGGCAGGGACGGCGCCACCATCGGCTGATTCCAATAGACCTCCGGCCAATAGGCGTCGCATGCGGCCGAGGGCAAGTGCGCGGTCGTGACGAGCGGGAGGATGCGGCTCGCGTGCGCAAGCGCTGTCTCGAAGGAGGCCGCCCTGCGATCGAAGGGCGCTGCTTCGGCCTTCCCGTCAGGGTTGTAGGTCAGCCGCCCCCATAGTCGATAAACGGACTCGTACTTCTGCCAGTCGTACTTGGATTCGAGTGCGGCATCCGCATATCCGCTGCGTCGTGTGCCAGCACCCGCGGTGCCCCGCCGGCCGCGACAGGTGAGTGGCTCCATCCAATCAAAGCCCGTCGATCCGCAGAACGAAAACATCCGTCCGTACGCGGCCGTTCCAGCGGGATCGCCCGACAGCAGAAGCCGCTGCGTGCCCGCGAACACGCGATGGCGCACGGTGTACGTCCGGTCCTCGCGCAGCAGATCCGCGTAACCGTAGCGCGTGAACACGCGCTGTCCTTCGCTCATGGTCATCAGCCCAGCCCCCACCTGTCCGGCCACCGGCATCTCAAGGTCGCGAATGGCGGCCTGGTGATACGGCATGCCGAGATGCTCCGCCCAGTACTTCGGCGACACGTTCACCGGCATGCCCGTGGCCAGCGCGTTGTCGATCATCCGCTGGTCGATCCCCTTCGCATGTAGGTCGATCTCGACGGTGCGTCCGGACTTCGGCACGCCGTCGAATACGGTTTCCCAGAACTGGTAGCTGCCCTCCGCGATTCCGCTCTCGCCATGGATGCGCAATGCGACGGAGGAGATCGACGGACACGCCTTCAGCACTTCGGCCAGCGCATCCCGGCAGTAGGCCGCGTGCTGGTCATCGGTCAGCCCTTCAACGACGTACCGGGCGCGCGGGCTGTTGATGAGCTTGTAGCCGTGCATCCACACGCCAAGTTCGAACTCGAGACCGCGGCGTACCGTCTCGTCGCTGATGTAGCGCAGGGTGTCGAGGGCGCGCGTCCGATCCGCTTCCGAAACGCCGGTCACCGTGACCTCGTAGCCCGGCACTTTGACGAGAAAGGGATAGAGGAAGACGAGATACGAATCGGTGACGCCTTGTAGCGTGTCGTAACCGAGGCCGAACCCGAGATGCAGCCGGTTGAATCGCTGGCTCGCCAGTATGGACAAGTACGGCGGCCAGAAGTCGCGATCGAACAGCCACGGGCTGTCGTAGGTTTCGCTCGTGAACTGACGCATCACGCTGCGCACCGGATTGGCTGGACGCTCGGTCACGGTGTGCGTCAAGACGCGCGTGGGATCCGTGAAGCCACCTGTACGAACGCGATCCGCGAAGTCCAGGACGGCATAGACGAGGCCACGCGCGTCGGATCCCGCCAGTACGACCGCATCGCGATTGCTCATGCGGGCGGGCGCCATCGAGACCCGCTCCGGGCCTTCGCCCATGGTGGAGCGAAGACGTTGGGACGCGGCCCCACCGATAGCCGACGTTCCGCCCGCTATGGCGATGCAAAAGGCGTCGGTCGCCGCATCGGCGACACGCGACAAGCGAGCGGAAGAGTGGCCGGCCGCGGTCAGTGTCCGCTCCAACTCGCCGATGGCCCACTGAACGGGCACCGCCGAGGCCACACTATCCGCCGGATCGATAACTATGGCGACTCGAACCGCGCGGACGGCAAGTGCGGAAGCGAGCGGCCCGAATGCGAGCGCGCCGCTCGAGAGGGTGGTGCGTAGAAAGTCACGTCTTTCCATGGATTCACAATCCCTGATGACGCAGGCCAAGCTGAGTATGACCGGTTTGTTTGAAATGGATGCAAAGGTTAGAGCATCGCGGCGGCAACCCGATCGACCGCGTGGCGGAGATCAGAGAGTGGACCTAAGTCCGGCGCCGCAAGTGGCTCTATCGCGTCCCGCTTTCGAGCGGTAGTGTTCCCGATGCTCACCCTTCTCATTCGCAACGTCCCCGGTCTGACCCTCGCGGCCCTGCTCTCTCTGGGATTGTGTGCCGGGATAGCGAGCGCGCAGGAACCACCGCGCGACGGACAGCACGACTTCGACTTCGAGATTGGCACGTGGAGCACGCACCTGAAACGCCTGGTCAAGCCGCTGTCCGGATCCACGACCTGGGTCGAGTACGAAGGTACAACCGTGGTCCGGAAAGTGTGGGATGGCCGCGCGAATCTGGTCGAGCTTCAAGTCGAAGGTCCCGCCGGACGCATCGAAGCCCTGTCACTGCGCCTCTACAACCCTCAGACGCGCCAGTGGAGCCTCAACTTTTCCGGCAGCGGCTCTGGAAGCATGAGCGTGCCGACGATCGGCGAGTTCAAGAAGGGGCGCGGTGAGTTCTACGACCAGGAGACCTTGAACGGTCGAGCCATCCTCGTTCGCTTCGTGATCTCGGACATCACGTCGACCTCATGTCATTTCGAACAGGCGTTCTCCGACGATGGCGGCAAGACGTGGGAGGTGAACTGGATCGCGACGGACACGCGCGTGAGCGAGAGCGCTGTCGCTCCGCCCTCCGATCTCGCGAAGGCGATGAACGACTTCGACCAGGCGCAGGTTCACAAGGATCTCGCGGCACTCACGCGTCTCATCGCGGACGACTACGTGCTGGTGAACTCCGACGCGAGCGTGCAGCGGAAGCCCGAGGTGCTCGCCGATCATCGATTGCCGGGATTCAAGATTGATCCGTTCGTGATGAAGGAGCCCGTGATCGCGGTTCTGGATGGCGCCGCGGTGGTGAGCGGACTCATCGATCTGAGTTGGACGCAGGACGGCAAACGCGAGAAGCGACTGATCCGACTCGCCAACACCTGGGCCAGACGCCACGGCGGTTGGCAGGTGATCTACACCCAGGTCACGCGCGTTCCCCAGTAGCGCGCCCGCAATCTGAGTCTCAAGCGGAGCGTCTATCGTGCGTCGCTCTTGAGCCGGCCCACGTCGAGCAGGAGCCCGACGATCAAAGGCACCGTCTGAGTCACCGTGGCCGATGTGCCAAGCGTGGTGTCGAGCAATGGAATGCGCAGCAGGACGATCACGCATTGGGCCAGTGCAGCGACGAGCAGCGCCTTCCAGGCCCAAACCTCACCCCGGCGGTACGGCCCAAGTACGATGGCAAGCATCAGGACGCCGAAGCCGACACCGTAGGCGGCGGAGGTGCCACGGATCCCTCTCAAAGCGCTCAGCACCGCGTCGTCTCCCGCGGCCACCTTCGACACCCTCATGCGGCCGATGGCGTAATCGTCGTCCAATGTGTACGCGTGGTACGCCGAAACCAGACTCAGCAGCGTGATCGCCGCGCCGACAAGGGTAAGTACGATCCAACTCGCCTTCTTCATCGAGACCTCCACAGTCACCAAGAACGCACTGTAGCGGAGAAGGCGTCCCTCGGTCCGCAAGAGATCACGCGTCATGCTGCTTTGCTGCCGCGCACCTTGTGCAACCTTGATGTGCTGGCAGGGCTGAGTATGATCCGTATTGAAACAAACCTCGCGAGACTGCTCTCTAGCCCGGGGGCAAAGTTCGTGCGATGCGGTCCAGTCAAATGAAGGGAGGCCGGCGACATGAAAAAGCTGATGAGTGCATGTGTCGTTGCGGCCGTCGCGGTCGGGTCGTTCTCGGTGGTGAAGGCGGAGCCTCAACTCCCGTCGGTGTCGACATTCATCGATCGGCATTGCGTCTCTTGCCACGACAGCCCGGACCACGAAAGCGGGTTGGATCTCACGAAGCTGGCCTACCAGCCGAGCGATGCCGCCAATCTCGCCCTGTGGGTTCGGATCCACGATCGAGTGCGGGCGGGTGAGATGCCGCCCACGAAAGACGCGCGGCCGGAACCGGCGGAGCTCGCGGCCTTCGTGAAGAACCTGGCCTCGAAGTTGTCCTCCTCCGAGCGGGCCGTCTTCGTGGAAGGTCGCGCGGTGCGGCGGCGGCTGAATCGGTACGAGTATGAAAACGCCCTGCGCGATCTCCTCTCAGCGCCTTGGCTACAAATCAAAGACAGGCTGCCGCCGGACGGCGAGGCCTACCGGTTCAACAAAAGCGGGGAGGCGCTCGACGTCTCGTTTGTTCAGATGGACCGCTATCTGATCGCGGCGGACTACGCTATGCGTCAGGCCATGAGCGCTCAGCTCGAACGCCGGGAAAAGACCACGGAACGGTTCTATGCACGCGATGAGCCTTCCTTGCGCGGTTATGTGCCGCGAGAAAACGGGACGCTGCCGGACCGGCTTTCTTTTCCGGTGCTTGACGGGCACGCGCAGCCGGACGTTCGCGCCGGCCGATCGCCCAACACGTCGCCCGAAACGCGCGAGCGCGAGGCGGTAGGCAAGGTCTCCAGCATTTTCAGCGACGCCGGCGGATACGGCTGGAGTTTTCGTGCGCCGGTCGCCGGTCGCTATCGGTTGCGTTTGAAGGGCTACTCGATCTGGGTCAGCGGCGGCGGCATTGGTCGCTGGTTTTACCAGGGACAGGGTGCTGAGAAGGCGCCGGTTTACTGGTTGCCGCTGTGGCATCGGCCGAACGCCGACGAGGTCTGGCCGGGGCGTCGTAATGAACCCATCGGTGTCTACGCTTCCAGCGCGGGCCAGACGCGGCCGCTGGGCGCGTTCGATTTCTCGCCCGAGCCGTCGGTCGGCGAGATCGAAGTGGTGTTGACCGCGGGAGAGCAGATCCGGACGGACGCGATGCGTCTGTTCCGCACACGGGTTAATGGAACCGATGAGCAGTATGTCAATCCGCTCGCGCAGCAAGACGGCATGCCCGGATACGCGGTGCAGTGGCTCGAAGCGGAAGGACCGATTTACGACGCTTCGTCGGGAGCGGGGTACCGGCTTCTCTTCGGTGATCTGAAGGTGAAGCGGGCCGAGCCAACCGGAGCGGGAGTTGCGGTGGAAGTGGTGCCGCCGTTCGTGCCGGGTGTCGCCGGCCGCGGAGGACCTCCGGGGGTCGGCGGTCCGGGACGCGGCGGCCGTGGAGTCATCGAGACAAAGGTCGAGGTCGTGACGGACAGGCCACAAGACGATGCGGCACGGCTGCTGCGAGCGTTCATGCAACGCGCCTATCGCCGGCCGGTTCAGGAGGCTCACGTCCAAAGATTCCTGGCGCTGTTCAAAGACCAGTTCGCCCGCGGATCTGGATTTGCCGCGTCGATGCTGACCGCCTACACCGCCGTGCTCTCATCACCGGGATTCGTCTTCGTCGAGGAGAAGCCGGGGCGTCTTGACGACTACGCATTGGCGACACGCCTGGCGCTGTTCCTATGGAATTCCGAACCGGACCAGGGCCTGCGCTCGCTCGCGGAGAAGGGTGAGTTGCACCGCCCGGAGATCCTGCGTTCCGAAACCAGGCGCCTGCTTAACGACCCGAAGGCCAGCCGCTTCGTCAATGCCTTTACCGACTACTGGCTCGATCTTCGCAAGATCGACGACACCTCTCCTTCCGCCACGCTTTACAACGACTACGAGCTCGACGACCCGCTGAAGCTCGCGGCACTTCAGGAGACGCGACTCTTTTTCGAAGAACTGCTACGGCAGGATTTGCCCGCGAAAAATATTGTGGCCTCGGACTTCACGTTTCTCAACGAGCGTCTCGCCGATCACTACGGCATCCCCGGCGTGACCGGTGTCGAGATGCGCCGGGTGACTCTTCCGCCTCGGAGCGACCGGGGTGGCCTAATGACAATGGCCAGCGTGCTCAAGGTCACCGCCAACGGCACTACGACGTCGCCCGTGTTACGCGGTCATTGGATCACCGAGCGCATCTTCGGCCTCGAAACCCCGCCGCCGCCCCCCGGCGTGAAGGCGGTTGAGCCGGACATTCGGGGCGCCGTGACCATCCGTCAACAGCTGGCCAAACACCGGCAAAGTCCGAGTTGCGCCACCTGCCACACCAAGATGGATCCGCCAGGTTTCGCGCTCGAAAGCTTCGATGTGATGGGTGCCTACCGCGAGCGGTACCGCGCGGTCGCGGACAAGGTGAAGCCCGAGCCCGGATTTGGCATGGACGGTCAGGCGTTTGCCTTTCGCCTTGGTCTGGATGTGGACTCAGCCGGCCAGCTTCCCGATGGTCGCGCGTACCACGACGTTAGGGACTTCAAACGTTTGGCTATGAGTGACGAGATGTCCATCGCCCGCAATCTTGCGAATCAGTTAGTCGTGTTCGCCACCGGCGCGCCGGTGCGCTTCTCTGATCGAGATGAGTTGCAGCAAATCCTGAAACGCGCCAGCGCACATCAATACGGCGTCCGCACCCTGGTCGAGGAAATCGTGAAGAGCGATTTGTTTCAGACGAAATGAGGCCGGGGATGCCGCGCCGGCGGTTCCTGCGCGGGGCGGGCGTTGTCCTCTCGCTCCCGTTCCTCGAAGAGATGTTGCCTTCGTTTGTGCGCGCCGCGTCATCACCGTCGCCCCTCGGGCCCGACGCGACGCCGCGCCGGATGCTCGGCATTTGTAACAATCTCGGCCTCCGGCCCGACCTGTTTTTCCCGGCAGGCACCGGGCGCGATTACACCCCATCGCCCTACCTCAACCTGCTGCAGGAACACCGCAACGACTTCACTGTTTTCAGCGGTGTGTCACATCCCAACGTGGACGGCGGACATCCATCCGACATCAGCTTCCTGACCGCGGCGCCGCACCCGGCCAGCAGTTCGTTCCGTAACACCATCTCGCTCGACCAATACGTCGCCG
>JBDTQB010000013.1:0-30347 GCA_039932395.1 Vicinamibacteria bacterium
GGCAATGGCCTCTCTGGCTTGTCCCTCGACGTCCGAGTTCGAGGCACGTCGCGGAGTCGCGAGCGAGTACTCGGGCCGATGGGAGACGGAGAGTCCAGGTCGGCGCACCTTAACCTGGAGGCGGCGAGGCCGCTCGGCGGAGCCCACGGCTTCTGACGCCTCGAAGGCGATCACATACGAATGACGACTGATGCGGTCCATCTCGCCTAACACCTTGCCAAAGTCCCCTCCCGGGCGGATGGCCTGGCCGCCGGTGTTGAGAGACATCGCGATCAGGGTGCCCCGCCCCGCACTGTCCTTCGAGCCCGAATGCACCACGCCATTGGCCGGACCGACGTCGTTCAAGGCGCCGTTGGGGCCGGTCTGACTGGTCAGGTCGATAGCCTCCGTGATTCCGTTGAGATCAACGGAATGGATCACGACATCGGCCCGGCCCGCTTCGCGGTAGATTGCCTGCATCTTGCCGAAGAGGATTTCGGTGTCGGGGTCGAGGCCCAGCCACAAGTCCTCGGCGAATCCGCCGGAAAAGAGAACGATCTGCTTGCGGCCGCGAAGGGATTCCATCCGCCGCACGAGCGTCTCGAGGTCGCCGAGAAAGCCGAGGGCCCCATTCTGGCTTTCTCGTCTGCCGGCTTGCGCCTGGAGAGCATCGAGATAGGCAAGCTCCGCGTCGGCTGCATTGCCCGCACCTCCGGCCGCGCTGATCCCGCTCCCCGTGCCCGGCAGGTCAGTGAGAATGGAACCCAGACCGCCTTGAAGGCCGGTGCTGCTGAAACCGAGAGGGTCGGAACCTGGCATTCCCTGGGTCGACGCACCGGCGATGACCTTGGCGACGTATTCATGGTCCCTCGTGAAGTTCGTGAGCACTTTGAGACCTGCTCTCGATGTGGTCGCGACCGCGACGAGATCACCGGGCGCGAGCGAATCGCGGACATAGGCTGCAGCGGCTTTGTTCCCGAAATAGAGACCCTTCCCTGGTGAAAAGCGGGAGTCGATGAGAAGCATGAACTGACGCGTCGCCGCGGCTTGAACGGCCAGAGGAAGCTCGGCGGCCGCCGCTTCCTGGGGCTCTGGGCTCACGCGGGCATCAACATCGATCGCCTGAAACGCCACGATGGAGACTTTCTTCCCCCCGTCCTCGACTTCGAAGTCGTCGGCCGTCAACCCGGCCACACCCTTGCCCGATTTGTCGGTCACGAAGACGGGCACGGCAACGAGAGTGACACCCACCCCAAAGACCGGCGGCTGATGCCTTTGCGGCACCTGCGCCCCAAGGGCCAGACTGCACGCGCCCACGAGAACAACACGAAACCCAACACGAAACATGCCTTGGTGCTGGCTCATCTAATTCCCCCCTCGTGGCGTTGCCCCTGACCTGTAACAGAGACTTTCGCTTGATATGAACGTCGAATGCAATCTGCACGCCCATGTGCTGGCGCGTTTCCAGCGGGATTTGTCCTCAAGGAGCGTGCCCTCCCGTCGCCCACGGAGGACACAACCCTCCGGACTCGCGCGCGCTCGAGGGCGCACGGGAAAGCACCAAGGCGGAGGGTGGCTGGACTACTGCACCACGATGAGCTTGACGCCTTCGACAGAGGCGCTGCCCGAGACATAGCCGATGGCTCCCGGATTCGCCTTGACCAAGGCGAGCACGGCGGCGTCGGACGTCTTCTCAATCGGCGGCACGTCGCGACCCGCGAAGATCTGCTGCTGCCAGTAGGAGACCATTGCACTCACGGGCTTCCCGTGGATGGTGCGGCTGAACGCCGCGCGCGCGGACGAGTCGGCGCCTTGATCGATCGGAACCATCGGAGTCCCCGTGTCCCACTTCGCGAGCTTTTTCATGAAGGCCTTGCGAACCTGCTCCTTGGTCATGAGGTTGATCGGATTCGAGGAGTTCACGACCACCTGGTATTCCGCCGCCTGGGCGAAGGACGCGGTCAAGAGAAGAAGGGCAAACGAAACGCTTCGGAGATTCACGGTGATTTCCTTTTCTGATTTCTTGGTTTTGTATGGAAGGGATCAGAAGGACACGGACATCGAGAAGATGGCGTAGTTCGCGGCGCGCGACGGTGCTCCGAGGGGCAGCACATTCGTCTCGAGGAGCTGGCTCTTCGTCCAATGGTATTCGCTCTTCAAGACTACGTCCGGACGGACCGAGTACGTGAGACCGGCGGTCCAGTCCTGGTAGTACTTCGGAATCGTGAAGCCCTGTCCGGAACGCTCGGAGAGATCGAGTTTCGACGTGTCGAACTGACCATGCACGGCAAGACGTGAGGTGAGGTTCACGCCGCCATAAACGTAGTAGCTCTCAAAATTCACGTCCGCGTCGTGGATGCGGGTCTTGCGATACTCCGAGCGCACCTTCACTCGAGAGCCCGCGTACTCGATTGACGCGTAATCGCTCTTCCACGAATCCTTACCGTCGCTCACAAGAGCCGTGCCGGTCACATCGAAGCGTTGACCGCCCCAACCAAGGCGCAGGCCGCTGATCGGTGTGTTGAGCCAGATCTGAGTGCCCAGGGTCTTGTTCGCGTTCGGTTGAACCAGACCGTTTTCACTCTGCTCGACCATCGAAAAGCCTCCAGCGTAGGCCGAGACCTCGGCGTTCCAGGGCGAACTCGGGGCGATCACCTGATTCACACCGATACCGTCAACGGTCTCCGAAGTAAAAGCGCCCTCTTGATAGAAATTGAAGGGCGTCCGATAGAAAGGCAGCAGAGTGCCGACGTAGCGCGTCTCGTTCTGGATCCCCATCGGCTGCGGCAGGCGGCCCACACGCACCGAAGTGTTCTCGCCAAGCCTTCTCTCGTAGAACGCCCAGTCAAGTGTGACGTCGGGCTCGAACTTCAACGTCGGGCTCAGTCCGAGGCGACGATGCGCAAACTGGATGACGAGCGAGTCCTTCTTGGTCGGCGTGAACCGAATCAAGACCGCGGCGCGGCGATAGTCGGTCGTGCCTTCTGTTGGAATACCCAGAATTTGCTCGCCGTTACTTGTGGCGTACGCCTGAGTGAGATAGCCATGCACTGTCACGGTCTGAGCGGGCGTGTCGTCGGCCACGACGGGATTTGTTTCCTGCGCGATGACGGGCGCCGCAAGAAGGGCGAGGAGAACGGTTGCTAGTTTGTTCAAGGGAGGAATCCTTCGGAATGTTGGGAGGCTTTGAGGAACGCATGACCCTGAAGGGCCGTGCATCTCGCGCTCCAAAGAGCAAGCGTCAGGCCATTCCGAAGACTTGATCCAAATCCCTTGTTTTAGCGGGCTTCTCTTCGCAAGACCGGTCCAGGACCTCCGGAAATCCGGACATCCCGTCCGAGTTCCCGGAAGGACGTACTATGCGAGGTCTATCGCGTTAGGAGGCGGTCCATGATCTATTCAGGTCAATCCAATCAGACCGTCCGTGGCGCCTGCGGCCACGACTGTCCCGACACCTGCGGCTGGGTCGTGGAAGTTCAGGACGGCGAGGCCAAGACCCTTGCCGGGGACGCGTCGCATCCCTTCACGCGCGGCGGCCTGTGCGCAAAGGTCAACCACTACCTCGAGCGGGTCTATCACACCGAACGCGTGCTCCATCCGATGAAGCGCGTCGGGCGTAAGGGAGAGGGACGGTTTAAGCGGGTGAGCTGGGATGACGCGCTCTCCGATATCGCCGCGCGATGGACGAGCGTGACCTTGGAGTCGGGAGCCGAGGCGATCCTGCCCTACAGCTCGGCGGGAGTGCAGGGTCTCATTCAAATGGCGTCGATCGACCGGCGTCTGTTCGGCTCGATGGGGTGCAGTGAGCTGCAGCGGTCCATTTGCGGCGGGGTCGCCGCCGCGGGCATGACGGCCACCATCGGCGTCGGCTCGGGCATCGATCCCGAGGACATCATTCACAGCCGTTTCATCGTGCTGTGGGGTACGAACACCATCGTCACCAATCTGCACTATTGGCCCTACGTTCGCGAAGCGCAGAGCCGCGGGGCCAAAGTGGTTGTCGTCGATCCGGTTCGCACACGCACGGCCGAGGCTGCGGACTGGCATCTTCAGGTCAAACCAGGAAGCGACGCCACGCTGGCTCTCGCGATGATGCACGTGATGGTGCGTGACCACCTTGTTGACGAGGACTACGTCTCGCGATACGCCATCGGCTACGACGCTTTGGTGACTCGCGTCGCCGACTATGCGCCATCGGCGGTAGCGCCTGTCATCGGCGTGTCGGCGGAGGAAATCGAACGCTTCGCGCGCGAGTACGCGACCACGCAACCCTCGTTGCTGCGTCCACTCATCGGCCTCGAACATCACAAGAACGGCGCCATGCAGTTCCGCGCGCTCGCTTGTCTGCCGGTCTTGAGCGGAGCGTGGCGGCATCGGGGCGGGGGGCTTGCCCGATCGACCCACGCGCTGCAGTTCGGCGTTCTCGACATGAAGGGGGTCGAGATGCCCGAGGTGCACAAGCCGGGCGTCCGCACACTGAACATGCGTGACCTGGGCAAGGACTTGTGCGATCCGACGCTGTCCCCACCGGCGCGAGCCCTGATGGTCTATGGCGCGAATCCGGTGGTGTCCATGCCGAATCAACGCCAGGTTTGCGAGGGCCTGCGGCGCGAAGATCTCTTCACCGTGGTTCATGACCTCTTCGTCACCGACACCGCTTTGTACGCAGACTATGTGCTGCCCGCGACGAGCCAGATCGAGCATCTGGATCTGGTGCCCGCGTGGGGGCATCTGTATCTGGCATTGAACCGGCCCGCCATCGAGCCTCTCGGGGAGTGCGTCTCTAACACCGAGCTGTTCCGGCGGCTCGCGGCTGCTCTGGGACGCAAAGAGCCATGGCTCTTCGAGAGCGATGAGTCGATGCTGCGCGCGGCGCTTTCGAGTGGGCATCCGTGGCTTGACGGGATCACCTACGATCGGCTCTGGAACGAGGGCCACGTCGCGTTGAATCGGCCGAGCGACTGGCGCCCCTTCGCGAGCGGCGGCTTTCCAACGTCGTCCGGCAAGGCGGAGCTGTTCTCCGAATCGCTGGAGCGACAAGGCCTTGATCCCCTGCCCGCGTCAGGAGCGATCGCGACCCGATCGGGCCTGCAACTGATCTCGGGCAAGACGCTTCACTTCATGAACTCAGGTTACGGTCATATGGAACGTCATCGGCGGCGAGCGGGCTTGCTCTCCATTGACCTTCACCCCGACGACGCGCGGCAGCGCGGTCTCAAAGACGGTGAGCTGGTGTGGGTGCATGGCGAGCGCGGCCAGCTGAAGGCTCTATGCCGACTGTCGGATCGCGTTCGACCCGGTGTTGCCTGGATGCCTTACGGTGGCCTCCACGACGCCGCGGGTGTCCGGCAGTCGGTCAACCTCCTGACCGCCGAAGAGCCGACGGACTGGGGCGGAGGGAGCGGCCTGTACGACGCCTTCGTCGAAGTGACTGCCGACGCGCCGGCACTGTAGCTTTTGCGTCGCTTGGCAACCGCGCTTGTTTCACTTACGCTCTCAACCCAGCCAGTGGAGGGCGTGCCCATGCTCAAGTTCCTGAAGGGTCTATTCACGGGGTCGTCAGTCGAGGAAAGTGTTCCCGGGGAGCAGGCTGCCGATGATCGAGTTCGCTTCGCCGGCCTGGTCCTCAGCGAGGTGACGCTCTACGACGGAAAGCTGCTTCAAGGATTGAGTCTGGACCCGGGCCTCCAGAACAAGCTGAAGACGACGCTGCAACGGTCGTATCAGATGTATCTCGACCGTACCGTGGGAGCGCCCGAGCGAGAGACCGTTTTCCGCGACGCCGCCGTGCGGATTCTCGCCAATGGCAACAAGACTCTTCTCGAACCCGCGCTCTCCGAGGTTCTACGGGAAGCGGGCGACCGGGCGGCCGACCCAACACGCGACGAGTGAGCGGGTGCCTCTTCTAGAGCGTCGTCGGAACTTCGACCACTTCCCCGCGGCACGCCGCCACATAGCGTCGAATCGTTTCGGCGAGGCCTAGATACAGCGCGTCCGCCAGCAAGGCATGGCCGATGGAAGCTTCGTTGATCTCGGGAACATCGCGGCTGAGGCGCGGCAGGTTGCGCAGATCGAGGTCATGGCCCGCATTCACGCCCATGCCGCACGCGACGGCCGCGCGAGCGGTGGCTCGGACGCGTTCGAATTCCGTGTCGGCGCTCGGTGTCCCAAAGGCTTCGGCGTAAGGACCGGTGTAGATCTCCACGCGCTTCGTGCTGGTCTTCGCCGCTTCTGGAATGAGCTCGGCGTTCGCGTCCATGAAGATCGCCGAACGGATTCCATGGTCGTGCAGGCGCGCGATGATTGGAGCGATCTGGGCGGCATCGCGTGGAAGAGTGAATCCGTGATCGCTGGTGATCTCGCCCGGCGTCACCGGCACAAGCGTGCACTGATCGACCCGGACCTCGCACGCCAGGTCGATGAGCTCTTTGCGCAAATCCCCCTCCAGATTGAACTCCACGCCTCGCTCCAGGCACAGCGCCCGCAGATCACGCACGTCCGCCTTGCGAGTATGGCGTTCGTCTTCGCGCCAATGGAGGGTGATGCCCTTCGCGCCGGCATCGAGACACGCGTTGGCCGCCACACGGGGAGACGGGTTGCCGCCGCCTCGCGAGTTGCGAAGCAGCGCCACCTTGTTGAGATTCACGGAGAGAGCGATGGGCATCGCCGCAGATTATGCGCCGAGCGGGCCACCAGAGCGATCCTTCGGTCGCAGCGCGCCATCGATGGCGCGAGCCCTATACTCCAAACCGTTCAAGGCCCTCCTGTGACCCACGAGATCGACGCGCTGAAAGCGGAACTCGCCAACCTGAAGCGGAACCTTCTGGATTTGCGCGTGGAGTTTCCGGATGCGCTTCTCGAAGGCGAACTCACGAGCGAGCGAGTGGTCTTCATGAACCGTCTTGCCTGCCTCGTGTTTGGCTACAGTCCTGAGGAGGTCGCGAGTCTGACCGCCAAAGACGTCTTTGCCGACTTCGAGTACGAGCGCGCTCAGCGGGAGACGAGAGAGACGCTGGAACAGGGCTATCAGCTGGGCGCCGGGCAACGCTATGTGCGCACCGGACGCCAGGACCTGCGCGAGTTCGTCATGCGCCGGAAGGACGGCTCGTTGTTTCCCGCCGAGATCCAAAGCACCATGATTCTCGACGCGAAAGATCAGGCGTGCGGGATGAGAACCGTCGTCCGCGACATCACGATCCGTAAGCAACTCGAAGCGAAGCTCGAGGAGATGAGCTATCGCGATCCGCTCACGGGTTGCTTCAATCGGCGCTATCTCGACAAGCGCCGCGCGGAACTCGAACAGGACGGGGCGCATTGGGCCTGCCTGGTCTTCGACCTCACCGGCTTCAAGGCGATCAACGACACCTATGGGCACAAGGAAGGCGATCGCGTCCTTCAAGCCTTCGCCTACTTTCTCGTGCGCCTTCATCGCAGCGAAGACATCCTGGTGCGGCTCGGCGGAGACGAGTTCGCCCTCTTCGTGAAGACTCCCGCGCACAGCGAAGGCCCCCAGATCGCGGATCGCGTCATCGAAGCGGCGCAGGTCGACAGTCCCGCGGCCTTCAACTTCGGTGTGGCGCTGCGTCTTCCCGGAGAGGATGTGCCCGCAGCCCTTGCCCGCGCGGATCAGGTGATGTACGCGGCGAAGGGTCGCAGTCTGCTTTCAACCCGCCGCTGAGACCAGTCCGACGCGTGTCAGAGGAGCCTCGTGGCCACCGCCGCGCGCGCCGACCGCCAAGTCCCCCCAGACCGCGAAAGCTTCACCGAAGCGGCGAGAACACCGCAGCCGGGAATCGCGAGAAGGCGGTCCCCACTTCGATGCATCCGCGGGTGACTGTGAGCATGACGCCCGTGAGCTGATCCATCAATCGTGTCCCATCCGGAAGCTGCACCGCGACGGTCGTGTCTCCCCAAACCTGGTGACCCAGAGGCGACCGCGGCTCGCCCAGCAGACCCACGAAGAGGCGTCCGGCCACCACGATCAGAAGTTCGCCATCCCGGATGCGGGTGAACGCCACCACGTGCTGTGCCCTGGCTCCCCCGGTCGTCAGGGGTTGGTAGCCTCCGTCCTTGAACAGGTCGCGATTGCTCGTTCGCAGGCGGAGAAGGCGAGAGACCAGCCAGAGCTTGGCAAGGCCGTCTGGAGGTGAGTCGAGCAGACTGGGGATCTGCTCAGGTCCCAGAGCCTCGACCAAAGCCAGGTTTTTTGCGAGGGAGTCGTAGTCGACGGGTCCGCGATTGTCGGGGTCCACGAGAGCGAGGCGGACCACTTCCTGGCCCTGGTAGATGTCGGGGACTCCCGGCGAGGTGAACTTGAGAAGGTTGAGGGTCAGGCTGTTCAAGGCGCCGAACCAGGCCACTTCCGTCGCCAGGTACTGGATGTCCTCGAGGAGAGGGTTCTCCTCGACCTTGCCCAGAACTCCTTCGACGAAGCCCGTCAGAGCGCGCTCGTATCCCTCGTTGGGATGCGTCCATCGCGTCTCCAGCTTGGCCTCTCTTGCCCCCTTCAGCATGTAGCGTGTGATCCGCTCCCGAAACGGCTCAAGCATCTCGGGGCGTAGCCCGCCCGCAGGCAGAGTGCCAAGGAGTGTCTGGTACAGGAGGAACTCGTGCGCGGCCACGGGAGTGTGTTCGCGGGCTCCCTGAGCCTCGAGAGTCTGCCGGAGGCCGCGGCTCAGCGCGCGCCATCGCTTCAAGGACAGACGCCAGCGCGCGGGCATCTCGGAGAGGACATCGATGCGGCAGCGGACATCCTCCGAGAGCTTGGAGTCGTGGGTCGAAGTGGCGAGCAGCGTATGGGGCCAGAGCTCAGCCCGGAAGGCGTTTTGCGCGTGGAAGTCTTCGATCGTGGTCCCGAAGACCTCCGGTTCCCCGCCCACCTCATTGAGGGAGAGCAACGGGAAGTACCGGTAGAAGGCGGTGTCCTCTATCCCCTTCGCGGCCACCGGAGCGCTGAACTGCTCGAAGCGAATGGCGAAGGCCCGCACCCGCTCGGCCAGGGCTTTCGGGGCGTCGGGCTCGGCCTGACCGAGGAGCGTCCGGCGAAGGAAGCCGAACACAGAAAGGTCCAGATCGCCGGAGAGTTCCTCCGCCTCTCGCACCGCCAGGTTGATGTACTTGATGTCCTGCTCCGAAGCTCCCCCCGAAACGTAGGTCCGATAGACCGGCAAGCATGCGGTGACGGAGGCAAGGGCGCGGCGCAGCGCATTGAGGGTGTAGTCGCGAGTCTGCCGGGACCCGCGGGCGATCCTCACCAGTTCGGTTGAAAGAAGGGTCATCTCCGAGGCCAGCGACGAGCGCATGATCTCGCGCTTGCCGGCGCGCGAGATTTCGGCGAAGGTGTCGCGAACGCCGGTGAAGGCGCGGAAGATCTGCTCGAGTCTTCCGCCCGCGGCGCGGTCGATGAGCAGGCCGTTGGCAAGGTTCGCGAAGCGATAGCCGGTTGTGCCATGAATGGACCAGCCGGTCGGAACGTCTTCGTGGGAGGCGGGGATCTTCTCCGCGACGACGTAGAGGGGGCGGTCCGGGCGCCCTTCCGCGTCTGGGCCGGAAAGGACCAAGCCGACACGCCGGGCGTAGCCCGCCTGGAGCTCCTGGAAGTAGCGCGCCGGCTCGCGCAGCCCGTCGGGATGATCGATCCGCAAGCCGTCCACCGCACCCCTCGCCGCCTGATCGAGCGCGAAGGATTGGGTTGCTTCGAACACGTCTTCGCTCTCCATTCGGAGGGCGGCTAGATCATTGATATCGAAGAAGCGGCGGTAGTTGATTTCGTCCGCGGCCACCCGCCAATACGCGGGACGGTAGGCCTGCGCCTCGATCAAGGCATGCAGATCGTCGCGGCCCCGCTCCCGGTTCAAGTCGCTCACCGCCGCCGCGATGGCGAGTGCCGCAATGGGGTGGTCAATGGCCAGGCGCCGGAGTCGGTCTTTGGCGAACTCCTTGTCGCGCACGCGTTCGGCCCGGGCCTCGGAGGTCAGGGCATCCCGGCCGGGCAGATGGCGGAACGTCGCCGAAGTGCTCGCGATCCTCGATCGGACCTCGGCACCATCCACGCGGGCCTCGGCCCTCGAAAGGACCAGGGGATACGTCTCCGGAGCCAGCGGGAACCTGTGCTCGAAATAATGGAGGGCGAGGCTCCCTGTCTCCGCCTCGAATTGCAGGATCAGCTCGCCGCGCTGAAGCACGCTCCCATAGTGGTCGCCCAGGACCGGGAGCAAGACCTTGCCCAAAAGCTCCGGGTTCAGCGGCTTCCAGTCGATGTCGAAGTACCCCGCGTACTTGGAGGCCGGCCCGTTCTCGAGAACATCCATCCACCAGGCGTTGTCGGCTCCAAAGACCCCCATGTGGTTGGGCACGACATCGAGGATCTGCCCCATCCCGCGGGCGCGCAATGCCTCGGTGAATCGCTCGAAGCCCTCGATCCCCCCGAGTTCGGGGTTGATCTCGGCATGCGCGACAATGTCGTAGCCATGCGGGCTCTCCGGGCGCGCGCGCTGAATGGGAGATGCGTACACGTGACTCACTCCGAGGCGCGAAAGATAGGGGAGGACGCGGATGGCGTCGTCAAAGCCAAAATCCTTGTGGAATTGGATGCGGTAGGTGGCGCGCGGCACGGTTGCCTCGGGGCTGGAGGTCGCTGCATACGGGGCGGGCCGAGGCCTTGAGGCAGCCAGCGTTCGGCTCACCTTTACGAGTGCTGGGTGCCGCGACAGCTCGTCGGTGTCCAGGATCATCTTCCGTCGCCAGTTCGGCTGCTCGTCGGTGGTCCCGGGAAGGTTCACCTGCTCGATGGCTCCGAGGGGATCCTCGAGATTCATGGCCATCAAGACGCACGGAGTGCTCGCGACAAACCCATGGATCGCTTCGACCGCGTGGGGCGAGAGCACCTTTTCATCGAGCAATCCCGCCGCCGCCTCGGCGGTCAGAAGCCCAGCCTCCTCAACCGCGAGGAGGAGGTTTGCCCTGTCTCGGGCACGCTCGAGCATTTGTGCCGCGAACACATCCTCGGTGGGAAAAAGCCCCAGATCGTGCCGGACGGACAGATCGTGGCCTGCCCACCAGCCCGCAAGGGGCGGAAGGTCGTGGGTATTGAGAGCCACCAGGGCGCTTTCGGGATAGTCCGAAGGCTTCCGGAATTCGCCACCTTCTAGTCGTTCGAAGTAGAGGAGCCGGTAGGACAGGATGTCGAATCGCGCGAGGGCCGTCCGCATTTCGTCGGCTACGGTCCCGAGGTCCTCGCCGATGACCATGCAACGATGGCGGACGCTCTCCAGGGCGACGATCGCGAGCATCTCCTCCATTCGGTAGTGGATATAGGCGCCTCCGGCGGCGGAGTGTCCCTTCGGGATCCAGAACAGGCGCATCAGGCCCATGACGTGGTCGATGCGGAGAGCGCCCGCCGAGCGCATGTTCGCGCGCAAGGTGTCCACGAACACGCGGTATCCCGTCTCGCGGAGCCGGTCGGGCCGGAGCGGGGGAAGTCCCCAGTCCTGGCCGCTCAAATTAAAGTCGTCGGGCGGAGCGCCGATGCGCGCGGCCGCTCCGAGGCAATCGGACGCACTCCAAGCGTCCGAGCCCGCGCGGTCGAAGGAGACCGCCAGGTCAAGATACAGGCCGATCGGGAGACCGAGTTCGCGGCACAGATCGCTCGCCTTCGAGAGCTGCTGAGCGGCCAGCCATTGCAGATACTGGTGGTAGAGGACCTCGTCCGGATGCTCTCGCGCGAAGGTCTCGACCGCTGGCGCCTCGGGATGGCGGTACGCCTCCGGCCACGCGGTCCAGCCAGAAATCGTGGCGTCTACCTTATGGAGTTGATGCTGGAGGGCCTCGAATACCGCATGTCGATACAGGGATGGGCCGCGTGCGGTCACGAACGCAAGAAAGGCGCTCCCGGTCTTGTCGGTGGCCAGGCGACCATCCTCGGAAAGATGTTCCTTGCGGAAATGGCGGAAGACCAGCTCGAGCACCTCGAACTTCGCCGCGGCGACTCCGATGTGATCGATCACCTCGGTCTCGCGCAAGCGGGCCAGGCGCGCCTGGAACGCAGGGGACGCAACCAGGTGCTGGGCAGCATCGCAGCGCGCGAAGTTCACGACCGCCTCGACGTCGAGATAGAGGACGTTCAGATGCAGGCGGGACGAAGGGCTGTACGGACTCGCGTGCGCCGGGTTGTGAGGGAAAAGTGCGTGGAGAGGGTTGAGGCCAATGAAGCTCGCGCCAAGCTCCGTCATCCGCGGAATCAGGCGGAGCAGATCACCGAAGTCCCCGATGCCCCAGTTCCGTTTCGACTTCAGCGCGTACAACTGCAGGGCGGGCCCGAAAACCCGGGCTCCCTTTCGAAGCCCCTCGGGCCGGTAACAGCGCTCGGGCGCGCTGACGATCAGGGTCTCGCCTTGCAACCCCTCCATCGTGAGCCGGTGATAGCCGATGGGGAGACTCTCCGGGAAGACCAGTTCTCTCTCACACCATGCGCCGTCCTCCCGCTCGCTCCGTGTTCGCTCCTGAAAAGAATGAGCGCGCAGCTGGCCCTCCTTGATGCGGCCGTCTTCGTCGGCGATGCTCCAGGACAACCACTCCTTTTCCGCGGGCAAAAGGACGGTCACCCTCCACTCTGGACGCTCGGCGCGGATGGGCAGGACGGGCGGCAGGGACTGCCGCCGCGAGGCCTCGCGGGCCATTTCGAGGGCACGGCGGGGAGTGAGCTCGTCGGAGAGCAGGATGCCGAATTCGGAAACGAGCGAGGCCAGCGCCTCGTGCGGCACATCGCGCGTCGTTCCCCAGATGTCGTCGTAGCGAGTCGCGATTCCCAGATGGGCGCACAGTTCGAAGAGCGCGGCTACCTCGTCGGTCGTCCAGGACTCAGGCATGGTGCGGGCCCGAGAGAGTCAGGCGAACCTCGCCGCGGCTAAGGGTGGATTTCCCGAACGAGTCGGATCGCAGCCCAGCCGGATAGAGCACGATGCCCCCCTGCGTCTCGCTCCGAGCCGCATCGCCGAAGTTTGCAGTCAGACTCAGCTCGCGCACCTCGGTGTCGGCTGCGTCCTGAACCTTCCAGTCCACCCTGAGGAGGGAGCCCGTGCAACTAAAGGTCCCGGACGGGACGCCCCTCGCGAAGAGGGGCGAAAGGATGCGCCTCCTCAGGTCGAGGAGTTCTCGTATTTCGCCGAGGACGCGGGAGTGCGGGAGGCTGTCGCGTTCATGCCACTGGAGCTTGGATGCGAGAAATGTGGACAGGGCATTCGGATCGGGAATTCGTGCGCGTGCGCCCGGATCTGAAAACGCGGCGAAACGCCCGAACTCTTCCCGGCGACCGCGGGCGACCGCGTCCGCAAGGTCGCCACTGAAATCGCAGAAGAACAGGAAGGGTGTGGTGGCCGCGAACTCCTCCCCCATGAACAGCAGAGGAGTGTGGGGAGAAAGCAGCAGACAGGCGAGAGCCGCTCGCAGGAGCATGGGGTCCCCAAAGGCATGGAGACGATCACCGAAAGCCCGGTTCCCCACTTGGTCGTGGGTCTGAAGGAACGAGACGAAAGCACTCTGAGGGAGATGACGAGTGGGCTCTCCCCGCGGAGCGCCGTCTCTGAAGGCTGAAGCCTGACCCTGGTAGACGAATCCTTCGGCCAGTGCCCGGCCGAATAGCGCCAAAGGAGCGTCGGCGTAGTCCTGATAGTAGCCGTCCGATTCTCCGGTGACGAGGACGTGGGCCGCGTGGTGCAGGTCGTCGTTCCATTGCGCGGTGGCCGCCTTCGTCCCGCCGCCTTGGACTCGCGCGAGGAGCGACGCCTCGTTGGCATCGTTCTCCAGAACCACGTGGACATGGCGGTCACGACCCGGACCGGATTGGAGGGCCTCGCAGATTTCCTGGATGATGCCGCGTGCGGAAGCGTCTCTTATGGCGTGGACAGCATCGATCCTGAGCCCATCGAATCCGAACTCCACGGTCCAGTAGAGAGCGTTGTGAATGAAATAGTCCCTCACTGTCCGCGACTTTTCGCCGTCGTAGTTGATGGCGTCGCCCCATGGAGTCTTTTCCTTGGGGTTGAAGAACTCGGGACAGTAACCGTGGAGATAGTTCCCGTCCGGGCCGAAGTGGTTGTACACCACGTCGAGGATCATCATGATTCCCAACCCGTGGGCGGCGTCGATGAGCGCCTTCAGGTCGTCTGGCGTGCCGTAGGTCGCATCGGGAGCGAAGGGAAGAACGCCGTCGTAGCCCCAGTTGCGCCCACCGGGGAAGTCCGCCACCGGCATGAGTTCGATCGCGGTGATGCCGAGGCTCACAAGTTCCGGGAGCCGATCCTGCACCGCGGCGAATGTCCCTTGGGGACTAAAGGCTCCCACATGCAGCTCGTAGATAACCGCCTGTTCCCAGGGGAGACCAGGAAAATCAGCATGTCGCCATTGGTACGCCCGCGGATTCACGACTTGAGATGGTCCGTGCACATCACTTGGGTTGTACCTGGAGGCAGGATCCGGCACGGTGGTCCCGCCGGGAAGGCGGAAGCGATACAGATCGCCCTCGCGCGCGGCTTCGATCGTCACGGAGTGCCAGCCGGCGTCATCGCGCATCATGGGATGGGCCCCAGCCGTGTCGTCCGCTCCCAACTCGAGGGTGACCGGCCCGGCGCTCGGCGCCCACAGCGCGAACCGAACACCTCCCGTCTCGATCATTGAGGCCCCGAAGGGCATCTCGTGATGCCTCGTCATGATTCGCTTCGGGTGCAAGTCAGGAGGGCGAACGCCCGGGCGGGCAACTCAAACGACTTGGACAAAGGGATGGGCCTTGGCGCCGGGACGCCGCCTTGGGTCGGCATGAGTTCGGGTTCGGAGGTATCGACGAGGAGTTCCCATTCCTTCGCCCTCGGGAGCGGAAGCGTGAACATCACGGCTGCCGCTCCGCTGTTGAAGAGAAGCAGGAAGTCGTCGTCCCGTAGCGTCTCGCCGCGCGGGCCCGGGTCGGAGATCCCGTTGCCGGAGATGAGCATCGCGAAGGAGTGGGCTTCCTTGTGGTGCCAGTCGTCCGCCGACATCTCGGCTCCGTCCGCCTTGAACCATGCGACGTCCTTGAACTCGTCCCCTTCCACCGGTCGGCCCTCGAAGAAGCTGCGTCGACGAAAGGCGGGGTGCTGCTGTCGAAAGCGGATGAGCCGGGCTACGAAGTCCGTCAGGAGTTCTCCCTCGGGAGTCGGGGTCCAATCCAGCCAGCCCACGGGATTGTCGAGGCAGTAAGCGTTGTTGTTCCCTTGCTGGGTATGTCCGAACTCGTCGCCGGCGAGGATCATGGGCACGCCTTGTGAGAGGAGCAGGGTGGCGAGAAAATTTCGCTTCTGCCGCTCGCGCAACGCCAGGATGGCGGGATCGTCGGTGGGTCCTTCGACTCCGTGATTCCAGGACAGGTTGTTGTCGTGTCCGTCGCGGTTGTCCTCACCGTTTTGCTCGTTGTGCTTCTGGTTGTACGAAACGAGGTCGTGCAGGGTAAAGCCGTCGTGCGCAGTGACGAAGTTGACGCTGGCACTTGGACGCTTTCCGGACCATCCGTAGAGATCCTGGGAACCGGTGAGCCGCCTCGCCATCTCGCCTACACGGCCCGCGTCGCCCTTCCAGAAGCCCCGGGTCCCGTCGCGATAGCGGTCGTTCCACTCTGCCCATCCGAGCGGGAAGTTGCCTACCTGGTAGCCCCCATGGCCGAGATCCCAGGGCTCCGCGATCAGTTTCACCTGATTGAGCGTTGGGTCCTGGCGGATGGCGTCGAAAAAGCCGCCCAGATGCTCGACGCGCCCCGATTCGCGGGCCAGGGCGGAGGCGAGGTCGAACCGAAAGCCATCCACGTGCATGTCTTCGACCCAGTAGCGCAGGGAGTCCATGACCAGTTGGAGGCTCCTGGGATGCTCCAGGTTGACGGTGTTGCCACAACCGGTGAAGTCGTCGTAGTAGCGCCGATTGTGAGAGTTGAGAATGTAGTACGAGGCGTTGTCCAGGCCACGCAGTGAGACGGTGGGCCCGAGTTGGTTGCCCTCGCACGTGTGGTTGTAGACCACGTCGAGAATGACCTCGATGCCCGCGGAATGCAGGGCTCTCACCAGGGTCTTGAATTCCTTGACCTTCCCCGAGGCGCGATATCGCGTCTCCGGGGCGAAGTAACCGAAGGTGCTGTAGCCCCAATAGTTCTGAAGGCTCTGTTGCGCCAGCGTGCGGTCGTTCATGAAGCTGTGCACGGGGAGAAGTTCGATGGTGGTGACCCCGAGGCGTTTCAGGTAGTCGATCACGGGAGCGGACCCGAGCGCGGCCATGCTTCCCCGGTGCTGAGGCGGGACGGCGGGATGGGTCATGGTGAACCCTCGCACGTGCATCTCGTAGATAACCGTGTCCTGCCAGGGCACATTCGGTCTGTGGTCGTCGCCCCATGTGAAGGCGGTCTCCAGGACCCGGCACTTGGGCATGAGGGGCGCGCTATCCCGACGATCGAAGGAGAGGTCCTCGCGCTTGCTGCCGATGGTGTAGCCGTAGAGGGCGTCGCCCCAGCGGACCTGGCCGGTCAAATCCTTCGCGTAGGGGTCGGCGAGCAGCTTGTGAGGGTTGAACCGGTGGCCGTCTTCCGGCTTATACGGCCCGTGAACCCGGTAGCCGTAGAGGAGGCCCGGCTTGGCCTCGGGGAGATAGCAATGCCAGACGTAGTCCGTGCGTTCCCGCATGGTGATCCGCTGGCCCTCGCGGCGTCCGGTCTGGTTAAAGATGCACAGTTCGACCTTTTCGGCATGTTCGGAGAACAGGGCAAAGTTCACCCCCTGACCGTCCCAGGTCGCACCGCGCGGGTAGGGACTGCCCGGCCAGACCGTGGTCATGCGATCGTTGGTTTTCATGGGGACTTGAAGAGGAAGGGGTGGAAGGAGACGCCAACCCAGCTAGTGCTTCGGAGGCGCGTCGGCGGCGGATTCAGGCTTGCGGTCTCTGGGCCACCAGTGCTCGATGCGGTCTTCGGCCCAGCCCCGAGCCCCGAGTCCGAAGGCGAGGGACAACGCGAAAACGAATCCCGAAAGGACGATGAGGAAGCTCTGGCGTACGATATCGCCACCCACCTTCACTTGGTCAAGAGCGATCAGGATGACGAAGACCATCACAACCGTCCGGACCAAACGCCCCAGGAAGGCGGCGTTTTCCAGCTTGAGCCTTCGGCAATGACTGGCCGCGGTGTCGCCGACGAAGCGCGCGAAGTAAGAGCCGAAAGCGAGCACGAGGAGAGCCACGAAGACGTTCGGCACGAACCACACCACGCGGCTCAGCAGTTCCGTGATGTAGGTGAGGCCCAGCCCATTAAGCGCGATCAGCAGCGAAGCCAGAAGCACGAGCCAGCCTGCGAGTCCGGCAAAGATCGCCGTGGTGTCGCCGTCGTACCCGCCCTCCTTGAGGAATCCATCGAGGCCTGAGCGCGACGTCAGGACGCTGAAGTTCATCGCCTTGAGCCCCCTGGCGATGGCGAAGCGCGCTGCTTTGGACACCAGGAAGCCCACGAGGACGACCACGAAGGCCACAAGGAGACGGGGAAGGAACGCACCAATTTCGACGAGAAAGGTCTTTGCGGTTTCCTGGTAGAGGTTCAGTGTGTCCATGATGTTCTCCGGTTCTGTAGCGCGGGGGTCAGGGCGCCTGCTCCTGGAGGAGGTCCAGAATGCCCCGCAGCGGCGTTTCGGACCATTGAACGCGGTTGGTGAGTTCGTAGCGAAGCTCGTACAAGGCCTTGTCAAGTTCGAACAGCGCCAGGAGATCGGGATCAACACTCAGCGGCGTGCCCGATGCGCTCAACGTGCTCGAGTACGCGCTCAGGAAGGCGCGCCGGGTGGCGAGCTCCCACTCGACGCTTGCGAGGGCCAAGCGGTCCCGGTCGGCAGGATCCCGCACCACGCGTTCGAGAGCGGCCCAGCGCGCATAGCTAAAGGAGCGGAGCATGCCGGCCACATCGCGGAGGGGCGAGCCTTTCGCGCGCCGTTCCGCCAGCGCGCGGGCCGGTTCGCCCTCGAAATCAATGATCACAAAATCGTTGCCCGTGACCAACACCTGGCCGAGATGGAAGTCGCCGTGGAAGCGGGTCTTGATTCCCTGGGGCGGAGCAGCGGCCGCCGTTTCTATCCGACCGAACAATCGGTCGCGGATTTCGAGGAGCCTCTCGCCGAGGGCCCGGGCTCCCGCCGGCAGTTGGTCGAGCCGCTGGCCGAGCGTGTCGAGAAGTGAGAGGGCGTCGGCTCTGGCCCGACCCCGGAAGGCATCGAGGTCGGAGACGGTGAGGGGCTCGGGATCGAACGCTGGGTCGCCGGTGGTTGCGGCAAGCGCCACATGGAGTTCAGCGGTCCGCCGGCCCAGCGTTGCGGCCAGGGTGAGGAAGGCGCCGTGGGTCTCCTCCGGCTGCTCCGTTTCGGATGCGGGCTTGGTTCGGTCCTCGAGGTACCGCTCAAGGTAGCGGAGGGTGTAGCCCCAGCCGTCGCCCTGGTTGGAGACGTAAGCCTGGACCAGGGCGAGCGTCATCGAGCGCCCGTCGTTCGAGAGGTACTCGAGCGCACCCATCACGGCCACGCAATTCGGATAGTGAGCCACCTCGGTCAGGAATCGCCCCATCTCCAGCTCTGGATTCATTCCCTCCTGGAGTCGTCGATAGCCTTTCAGGAAGAACGAATCGCCGAGCGTGGTCACGGTGTTGCTGCTGACCGCGCTTGGGCGCGCCACCTGGAGGCCGTCGATGTCGGTCGTGTTGTTCTTGAAGGCGCTCGTGGGCTTGAAGAGGAGGCGGCCGGCGTCGGTGGCGAGTTTCTCGTCGCGACGAATGGCCTCCACCAGTTCCCGGCAGAATCGCTCGTCGTGGAAGGCGTCGGCCATGACCCCGACATTCGCCTGTTGTCGCACCTTGGCGAGGGCCGCGGGAGTCAGGCGCTGGAGGCGTTCCTCATCGTCATCCTCCCAGGCAATCGCAAGGGGCAGGAAATAGGTGGAGCTCTCGGGAGGCCCGTCAAGTCGGACCAGGGGGAGCATCCAGGAGAGGTCGCCGATCTGCCATACCGCGTGGTCGAGCAGCCGCGCTCTTTCGATGGTTGCCCCTTTTGAGGCGTACCAGCGCTGAATTTCGATGAAGCGGGGCAGGGTGTCGGCCTCGAACTGCGTCCTCATTCGCTCGGCCATGCCGATCCGCCACGGCATCACTTTGTCGCGGAAGAAGCTCAGCCAGCCGTCGAACAAGACCAGGACCGGGGTCTCCTGAACCGTGGGCACATCCTGATGCCAGGAAGGAACCGCGGCGTCAGTGGCCAGCCGGAACCAGTAGAAGCCGAACGAGGGAAGCGTGAGGAGATAGGGGAGGGTTCCGATCGGCGGGAAAGATGTGCGCCCGAGCATCTCCACGGGCACGCGGCCCTTGTAGGCGGAGAGATCCAGCTCCACGGGCTGCGCAGCCCGGGAAAGATTAAACACGGCGAGCAGGAGATCGTCCTCGTACTCGATCAGGTAGGCGAGGATCCTTCGGTTGCCCGGGCTCAAGAAGATGCGCTTCCCGCGACCGAAGGCAAGGCTGCTCTTACGGACGGCCAGGAGCCGTCTTGTCCAGTTCAGGAGTGAGCTTCCTTCCGCTGCCTGGGCTTCGACGTTCACTGCCTCATACCCGTAGACCGCGTCACGAATGGGTTGCAGGTAGAGGCGCTCGGGATCGGCCCGGGAGAATCCGGCGTTTCGGTCGGGGCTCCATTGCATCGGCGTGCGCACCCCATTGCGGTCGCCGGCGAAGACGTTGTCGCCCATGCCGATCTCATCGCCGTAGTAGATGATGGGAGAACCCGGCATCGACATCAGCATTCCGTTCATCAGCTTGACGCGTTCGAGGTCGTTCTCCATGAGAGGCGCGAGCCGTCGCCTGATCCCGAGGTTGATGCGGGCCCTCGGGTCGGCCGCGTACATCTGGTTCATGTAGTCGCGTTCCTTGCTCGTCACCATCTCCAGGGTGAGTTCGTCATGGTTGCGCAGAAAGATCGCCCACTGGCAGCCATCCGGGATCTCCGGGGTCTGGCGCATGATCTCGAGAATCGGATGCCGATCCTCCTGGGCGATCGCCATGTACATCCGAGGCATCAACGGGAAGTGATAGGCCATGTGGCATTCGTCGCCGTCGCCGAAATACTCGCGCACGTCCTCGGGCCACATGTTGGCTTCGGCCAGAAGGAGGCGGTTCTTGTACTCGGCGTCAATGGCGGCCCGGAGCTTCTTGATGACCACATGGGTCTCCGGCAGGTTTTCGTTGCTCGTGCCGTCCCGCTCGATGAGGTAGGGGATCGCGTCGAGTCGAAAACCGTCAACCCCCATGTCCAGCCAGAACCTCATGGTCTTCAAGACGGCTTCGAGGACTTTCGGATTGTCGAAGTTGAGATCGGGCTGGTGGCTGAAGAAGCGGTGCCAGAAAAACGCCTTGGCGACCGGGTCCCAGCTCCAGTTCGAGGTCTCGGTGTCCGTGAAGATGATCCTCGTGCCCTGATACTTCTGGTCGGTGTCGCTCCAGACGTAGAAGTCGCGCTCCGGCGAGCCCGCAGGAGCGCGGCGCGCGGCCTGGAACCAGGGATGATCGTTCGAGGTGTGGTTGATGACGAGCTCAGTGATGACGCGGAGCCCTCGTTTGTGCGCCTCCTCAAGCATTTCCCGAAAGTCCTGGAGCGTTCCGTACTGCGGATGCACGTTTTCGTATTCCGAGATGTCGTACCCGTCGTCGCGAAGAGGCGAGGGATAAAACGGCATGAGCCAGATCGTGTTGACGCCGAGGTCGCGGACGTAATCGAGCCTCGCGGTCACGCCCTTGAAATCCCCGATTCCGTCGCCGTTGAGGTCCAGGAAGGCCTTGACATTCAACTGATAGATGACGGCGTCGCGGTACCAGAGAGCGTCGCTTCCCACGACCCCTCCCTCAGGCGGGCTCGCGTCGGGTCCGGGTTTGTCGATCAGGGTCATGATGTGGGCTTGGGTCAGAGGAAGTAATCGAAGTCCTGTTCGTTACGACCCCGACGGCGAACAACCATGATGTGAGCAGGGGCGCGGTGCGGATCGATCTGGATGAAATGCTTCGAGCCCTGCCAAAGGAATCTCTGGTCACTCAGCAGGTCGTGCATCTGGAAACGCTGCTCCGGCTTCACTCCCACCTCCTCAGGATCGAGGATCAGCGTGCCGCTCTGCACGTTGTGAGGATCGAGATTCACCACGGTCACGATGATGTTGACGCCATCGGGCGATGACTTCAAATACGCGACAAGCTGGTCATTGTCGATGGAGAGGAAGCGAAGAGACTCGTCGGCCTGCAACGCGCGGTTGGCCCGGCGAATCCGGTTGACCCGGGTGATGAAGGGGGCCAGGCTCTCCGCGCGGTCGTGGTTCCAGACCCGGAGTTCGTACTTCTCAGAGTTGAGGTATTCCTCGCTGCCGGGTTCGCGCGGGAGATGATCCTCAAGCTCGAAGGCCGGCCCGTAGATGCCGTAGCTCGAGGAAAGAGTGGCCGCGAGCACGAGACGCGCCATGAAGGTCGAGGGTTCGCCATCGTGGAACTGCTCATGCAGGATGTCGGGCGTGTTGGGCCACACGTTCGGGCGGTAATAGTCCCGGCCCGGGCCAGTGGTGAGTTCCGTGAAGTACTCGGTCAGTTCTTCCTTGGTCTGACGCCAGGTGAAGTAGGTATACGACTGCGAGAAGCCGAGCTTCGCCAGACGATGCATCACTTTCGGCCGAGTGAAGGCCTCGGCGAGATAGAGCACGTCCGGGTGAGTGCGGCGCGTCTCCTCAATGGCCCACTCCCAGAAGGGGAAAGGTTTGGTGTGGGGATTGTCCACGCGGAAGATACGCACCCCTTCTCGGACCCAGTGGTCGATGACGCTTCTGAGTTCGTCCCAGAGCGAGCGCCAGTCGTCCGTCTCGAAATTGAAAGGGTAGATGTCCTGATATTTCTTCGGTGGGTTCTCGGCGTATTGCACGCTCCCGTCCGGTCGGATGCGGAACCAGTCGGGGTGTGCTTTGACGTAGGGATGATCGGGCGAGCATTGAAAGGCCAGATCCAGCGCGATCTCGATCCCGAGCTCGCGGGCGCTTGAAAGCAGCTCCCGGAAATCCTCGGGCGTGCCAAGCTCGGGAAGGATGGACTTGTGTCCTCCCGATGCGGCCCCGATGGCCCAGGGACTACCTACATCGCCGGGGGCGGCCACGAGCGCGTTGTTTCGCCCCTTTCTCTGGGTGAATCCGATGGGATGGATGGGTGGGAAGTACAGAACATCGAAACCCATGGCGGCGATCGCTTTGAGACGCCTGGCGACGTCTTTGAATGTCCCGTGCTGCCCCGCCTGCGCGGACGCCGATCGCGGGAACATCTCGTACCAGGTGCTGAAGCGGGCGCGCTCCCGATCGGCGACGAGGGGAAGGGCGATGGGGTAGCGCACGGCGAGGGACCGGTCCGGATAGCGCGCGGCCAACTCGGCGTCGGCCGGGTTGAGAGCCAGCGCCTTGAGCGTGGCCACATCGTTTGACGCCTCCGCGGCGGAAGACCCCAGGCGCTTCGCCCAGCCGCGCAGAGCGGCCTGATCGGCGCCACGAGCGCGCGCGGCAGCACCTTCGATCTCGAGGACACCGCCCAGGAGGGCCAGCCGAACGTCCGCGAGCTCGACGCGGCGGGCAAGCTCCGAGCGCCAGGACTCGAAGTGATCGACCCACGCGGCGACGGTGTAGTGGTAGCGGCCGGGCGAGGGAGGAGTGAAGGTGGCCGTCCATACGTCGTTGCCAAGAGCGCGCATGGGGATCTCATGCTCGATCCCGTTTCCTTCCGCCCACCAGACGAGGCGCACCCGAAGAACGTCATGGCCGTCGGTGAAGCAGTGGGCCGCAACCTCGAAGGGCTCGCCTGCGATGCGCTTGACCGCAAACCGTCCTGCGTCCACCACGGGAAGGACGGTGTCGATCACTGCGCGCACCCGCCCCTCGAAGGGCGGAGTGACTTCAAGCGCGGCGGGCCGTTCAGACTTCCGGGACATCCTGGCTCCTTTCGAAGATGACGGTTGAAAGGGGCGGAAGGGTCAGGCACAGGCTGAAAAGGTGACCATGCGAGCGGACCGGAGAGGCCTCCACCATGCCGAGGTTGCCCCACCCAGCGCCGCCGAACTCCCGGGAGTCGCTATTGATCACTTCCCGCCACATCCCACCCCGGGGCACGCCGAACAGCTGGTTGGTTCGGGGCGTCGGTGTCATGTTGCTCACCACGAGCAGAGGTGCTACTTCCCCGCGCGCCCAGCGCAGGAACGCGAACACACTGGTCTCGGCGTCGTCCGCGGCGATCCACTCGATGCCGGCAAGGGAAAAGTCCTGCTCGTGAAGTGCCGGGTGGGAGCGATACGCCTGATTGAGCCGGGCCACGAACTTCTGGAGGCCGGCGTGGTCGGGTCGCGACAGCGCTCCCCAGTCAAGCTGTCCATCGTGCGTCCACTCGCGGCGCTGTCCGAACTCCCCGCCCATGAACAGGAGCTTCTTCCCGGGGTGGGCCCACATGAATCCGAACAGAGCCCTGAGGTTCGCGAATTGCCGCCAGGGATCGCCCGGCATCTTGTCAATCAGGGATTTCTTGCCGTGGACAACCTCATCATGCGACAGAGGGAGGACAAAATTCTCGCTGTCCGCATAGCTTGTGGCGAAAGTGAGCTGGTTGTGGACGTGAAGACGATCCGCAGGCTCTCGCTTCATGTAGGAGAGCGCGTCGTGCATCCAGCCCATGTTCCACTTCATCCCGAATCCGAGTCCGTCCTGGTCGGTCGGTCTCGATACGCGCGGCCAACTGGTCGACTCTTCCGCAATCATCAGGGCGTCCGGGTGCTCGCGGGAAACCGCTTCATTGAGAGTCCTTAGAAACTGCACAGCTTCGAGGTTCTCCTTCCCACCAAGCCGATTCGGGACATAGCCCGCCTCCCCGCGCCCGTAGTCCAGATAGAGCATGGAGGCGACCGCATCGACGCGGAGGCCATCGAGGTGGTACTCCTCCAGCCAGAACAGCCCCGACGAGATGAGGAAACTGCGGACCTCGTGACGTCCGTAGTTGAAGATGCTCGAATTCCATTCGGGATGAAATCCCTGCCGGAGATCGGCGTGCTCGAAGAGGTGGGTGCCGTCAAAGTAGCCGAGCCCGTGCTCGTCGGTCGGAAAATGAGAGGGCACCCAATCGAGAAGAACGCCGATTCCTTTCTGGTGAAGGTGGTCGATCATCCACATCAAGTCCTGGGGCGCGCCCAGGCGCGAGGTGGGGGCGAAGTAGCTGGTCGTCTGATATCCCCATGACCCGTAGAACGGGTGCTCGGTGACCGGCATCAGTTCGACGTGCGTGAAGCCCATGGTGAGGACGTACTCGGCGAGTGCTGGGCCGAGTTCGCGGTAGGAGAGGAATCGGCCGTCCTTGCGCCGCCAGGAGCCCACGTGCACCTCGTAGATCGAGATGGGCGCGTCGTGTGCGTTCTTTGCCCCGCGGCTCGACATCCAGTCCGCGTCGTTCCACTCGTATTGAAGGCTCCAGGCTCGGGAGGCGGTTGAAGGCGGCAGCTCCGCATAGAAGGCGAAGGGGTCGGCCTTGTCCACGACGTAGCCATCGTAGTTCGATCGAATGCGGTATTTGTAGGACTGCCCCCGGGTGATGCCGGCGCAGCGCCCCTCCCATATTCCAGTTCCGTCGGCGCGGCGATCGAGGGGGTCGGCATGGTCCGCCCACCCGTTCCACTCGCCGACCACGTCGACCGAGGCCGCGTTCGGCGCCCAAACCCCAAAGTCCGCGCCTCCGCCGGCGCGGAGGTGGCAGCCCAGGGTCTCGAAGAGCCTCGCATGCGTGCCTTCCCTGAACAGGTGGGCATCCTCATCGTGCATCCGCGACCGTGAACTCATTCGCCCACTGTATCGGATAATGCTTTGGACACAAACTATTATCAGAAATTGATACGAGCCTCCGCGGGATGCGGACCGCACCAAGGCCCATAGCGAAAGGCCCACAGATCGCAGAGGCGCGCTGAGACGAAGCCGTCCCGAGGCGGTGTAGCCTCACCTCCATGGCTCGGCGCATCTTCGTCGGCGATATTCAGGGCTGTCGCGAAGAACTCGACCGGCTGCTGGCGCTGCTCAACTTTGATCCCTCTCGCGACGCGCTCGAGCCCGTGGGAGATGTGGTCGACCGCGGCCCGGATTCGCTTGGAACGCTGCGGCTTCTGAAGTCGGTCAATGCAGGCGGCGTTCTCGGCAATCACGACCTTCACCTGCTCGCGGCACGGCGTGGCGCGCGCGCTCTGAAGCCCGCCGACACTCTGCGCGAGACGCTCGAAGCGCCCGATTGTGATGAGCTTCTCGCCTGGCTGCGCGCACGCCCCTTCATCAAACGCTGGGACGACGTCCTCCTCGTCCATGCCGGACTGAACGCGGCGTGGAGCGATCCCGTGGCGTCGCTCGCGGCACTCGATCCCGAGAAACCCCACCCGAACATCGACATCGCCACGCGGATCCGCTGGACCGATGAAAGCTGCACGCTCCCTCTGTGCAAGACCGATCCTCCGTCCGATCCATCGCTGAAGCCCTGGTTTGAGTACCTTGAGGGTCGCTTCAAGGAGACCATCGTGTTCGGCCACTGGGCGCGCCTTGGTCTCATCCGACGACCAGGCTTGCGTGGCCTCGACACCGGATGCGTCTGGGGCCATCGACTCACTGCGTGGATCGCCGAGGATGATTCCTTCGTCAGCGTCCCGGCCGCTCGCGCTTACGCCAACATCGCTTGATCCACACTTTCCAGGAGCCAACCACCCCCCATGACGACCCTCGACATCGCGATCGTCATCATCAGCGTGATGATCGCCGCCTTGCCCACGCTGCTGCTCGCCAAGCGGGCCGGCAAGGGACGGGATGAATTCTTCGCCTCCGGCCGCAGCGCGCCGTGGTGGCTGATCGGCACCTCGATGGTCGCCACCACCTTCAGCACCGATACGCCGAACCTGGTCACGGATCTGGTCAGGACGGGCGGCGTCTCCGCCAACTGGGCCTGGTGGGCCTTTCTGGTGACGGGCATGGTGACCGTCTTCTTTTATGCGCCGCTGTGGAGACGCGCCGGGTTTCTCACCGACCTGGAGTTCTATGAGGTGCGCTACTCGGGCAAAGCGGCGGCCTTCCTCCGCGGTTTCCGCGCCATCTACCTCGGCGTGTTCTTCAACATCCTGGTCATGGCGTCGGTGACACTTGCGGGCGTGAAGATGGGCTCGGTGATGCTCGGTCTGTCGCGCGGAAACGCGGTGATCGTTTGCATCGCGATGTCGATCATTTTCGGTTCGCCGGCCGGGCTCTCCGGCGTCCTCGTGTCGGACATGATTCAGTTCACCATCGCGATGATCGGCGTGACGGGTGCGGCCTACTTCGCGGTCATGCGGCCCGAAGTCGGGGGCCTCACCCATCTGATCGAAACCACCGATCCCAAGACCCTGGCGCTCATTCCAAGCCTGTCCGACACGGATGCCTTCATCGCTCTCCTCATCATCCCGTTTCTGATTCAGTGGTGGTCGACATGGTATCCGGGCGCTGAGCCGGGAGGCGGCAGCTACATCGCGCAGCGGATGCTCGCCGCGAAGTCGCCCAAGGATGCGCTGCAGGGAACGCTGTGGTTCAACATCGCGCACTACGCGCTGCGTCCCTGGCCGTGGATCCTGGTGGCGCTCGCCTCCATGAAGGTATTCCCCACCCTCGATTCGCTGCGAACGGCGCTCCCTCATGTTGACCCCACGTTGATCGGTCATGACCTCGCCTACCCGGCGATGCTGCTGGGACTTCCCTCTGGATTAAAGGGACTCGTGGTCGCCGCACTTCTTGCTGCCTATCTCTCCACGATGTCCACCCACATGAACTGGGGCGCGTCGTACATCGTCAACGACGTCTACCTGCGCTTCATCCGTCCTGATGCTACGGAGAAGCGGCTGGTCCTTCTCGGTCGCGTGTCGTCGGCCCTGATGGCGATCGCAGCAGGCGCTTTCATGCTGACCCTGGCGAATGCCTCAGAAGCCTTCAATCTCCTCATTTCCGTGGGAGCGGGAACAGGCGCCGTGTATCTGATGCGCTGGTTCTGGTGGCGGGTGAACCCATGGACGGAAATCGTGGGCATGGCGGTCTCGCTCTCGATCGCACTCTTCTTCAGAATGACTACGACGGGCGCCGCCTTCTCAGGCTCTGCGAAGCTGATCATCACGGTGGCGATCACCACGCTCGCCGCGGGCATTGCGACCTTCGCTTTCCCGCCTTCAAGTGACGACGCCCTCCGCCGGTTCATCGAACGCACCGGCGTCGGCGGCGCGCTCTGGCGCGGGACGCGGGCCAGGCTTGGAATCACCTCGGTCGAGAAGACGGACTTCCGCGACTCCCTTGCCGGCGCCATTGCAGGCTGTGTGCTGGTTTACGCGCTGCTGTTCGGAGTCGGCAATTTCCTGTACGGAAATACCGGGCAAGCAGCGATCTTTGGGGTGGTGGCGGTCGCCTCCGCCTTGGCCATGCGAGCTGTGCTTAAGCGGTTCGAGAAAGTGTTCGAGTCATGAAACGAAATGGGATCTCGCGACGGAACTTCATTGAGTCAGGCGTCGCTGCGTCGGCGGTCGCGGGTCTGGCGCCCGCGGCGGCGGCGGCCCTTCTATCTCCGGAGGATCGCCCGCTCTTCTTCAGCGCGCCTCCGATCCCCTTGGTCCGCGTCGGCTTCGTCGGCGTCGGCCTCCAGGGAACCGAACACCTGAAGAACCTGCTGTCGATCGACGGAGTGGAGTTGCGAGCCGTCTGCGACATCGCGCCCGAGAAGACGGCGCGCGCCCAGAAGCTCGCGAAGGACGCCGGCAAGCCAGAGCCCAAGGCCTTCACAAAGGGACCACGCGACTTCGAGCGCCTCTGCGCAGAAGAGGATCTCGATCTGGTCTACACCGCGACACCGTGGGAGTGGCATGTTCCGGTGATGCTCGCAGCGATGAAGAGCGGCAAGCACGCAGCGACCGAAGTGCCGGCTGCTCAGACCGTCGAGAACTGCTGGAAGCTGGTGGAGGCCGCCGAGTCCCTCAAGAAGCACTGCGTTCTGATGGAGAACTGTTGTTACGACCGGCCCGAGATGATGGTCCTGAACATGGTGCGCAAGGGCCTCTTCGGCGAGGTCATGCATGCTGAGGTCGGCTATCAGCACGACCTGCGTGAGATCAAGTTCGAGAATCGCGACGAAGGCTTGTGGCGTCGCGCTCACGCCACCCGCCTCAACGCGAATCTCTATCCGACTCATGGGCTGGGCCCAGCCGCGCAGGCCATGGGAGTCAACCGCGGCGATCAGTTCGACTACATCGTCGCCATGGCGGGCAATTCACGCGGTCTGCAGGATTTCCAACGAGAGCATCTGCCCGCCGACGATCCGCGTCGCAAGGAGCGCTACGTTCTGGGCGACGTTCATACCAGCATGATCAAGACGAAGCTCGGCCGCACCATCTACATGGTGCATGACACCAACCTGCCCCGCCCTTACGCCCGCTACAACGTCTTCCAGGGCAGCAAGGGTATCTACTCCGGGTTTCCTCCGCGCTTCTACTTCGATGGTCAGACGCCAGCTCATCGGTACAAACCGCTCGATGACTTCGCGGCGCAGTGGGACCATCCGCTGTGGAAGGAAGATGACGTCAAGAACGCGAAGAACGGTCATGGCGGGATGGACTTCCTCGAAGACCTGCGGCTGATGCAGTGCCTGCAGCAGGGTCTTCCCACCGACGCCGACGTCTACGATGCCGCCGCGCTGAGTTGCATGGTGGAACTCACGGCAACTTCAGTGGCCGCGCGATCGAAGTCGATCGACGTTCCTGATTTCACCCGCGGGCGATGGCAGAACCGGCCTCCGCTTGGGATCATCGGCGAGTGAGCAGCGCGGGGCGGCCTTGAACGCGCTGAACCAGGCCATCGGCGCGACCGTTCTCGCGGCCGCCACGTACTTCGGCATTCTGCGCATCGCTGAAGCAAAGTGCGACGAGGCCGTCGGGTCGATTGGAGTCGCGCTGGACGAGAAACAGGGCGACGACTTGGACGCCTTCCATCGGCTGCAGGCCCAACTGGCCGCGCTCGGACAGAGCTCTTTCGCGAGTCGTCTCGAAGAGTTGCGGAAGACCAAGGCCCTCTGGGTCGCTCCGGAATTGGGATCAGATCGCTGGGCCGCCTATGTCCAAGCACTTGGGCTGGTGAAGCGGATCTACATCCGCCGCATCGCCCTGCGCGACCCGCGTTTGCATCTCTACCCTCACGGCGCGGCGGACATACCAGCGGAGTACCAGCTCGACTTCGCGTGGCTGAGTCTCGGGGGTGCCATGCGTCACGAACTCGCCCACTATGACGGCGCGCTCGACGAGGCTGGTGCTTATCAGCAGGAACTGAACTGGTACAACGGGATCCGGGGTTCGGCGCAGATCACAAGGCTCGAAGGCGATCGGCGGGCGGCCTGGGACTTCGCGCTCGACTCCGCGATCCTCAGCGCGCGGGAGGCGGCGAGGCTCGCCGGCGCGACCTTGTCGCAGTAGGCTTTCCTTATGCCTCAATCCGATCACAACAACCGCATCGACTACATCGAGTTCTCCGTGGATGACGTCGGTGTCGGGAAAGCTTTCTACAGTTCGGTCTTCGGTTGGAAGTTCACCGACTATGGCCCGAACTACGCAGCGTTCGAGGATGGCCGGCTCAACGGCGGGCTCAATGGCGGCAAGCCAGGCTCACGCGGCGGCGCACTCGTGGTGATCTACGCCAGCGCACTCGAGGAGATTCGCGACGCCGTCATCTTCGCCGGCGGCTCCATCGTCGTGGAGACGCATGACTTCCCCGGTGGCCGTCGTTTCCACTTCACCGATCCAGCGGGCAACGAGCTGGCGGTGTGGAGCGACGTCTAGCACTCGGTCCCGCGGATGGAGGAGCGTCGTCCCCACCATCGTCGGACCCTGAGCAGAAGTCCGTGTGCTTCGCAGTCGCTTGCCCTGAGCAGCTGTCCGTTGGCTTCGCAGTCGAAGGGCTTACCCTGAGCAGCAGTCTTTTGGCTTCACAGTCGAAGGGAAGGGCCGGTGTTGTTCATCCCGCGGATGGTGGAGCGTCGTCCTCGGATCCTTCAGGGCTGGAGCGGCTCGGGCGCGCCGACTGGATGGAGAACTTCGGAATCGTGTGGCGTCTTCCTCACCTTATCTGGCGGAAAAATCGGAAAAACGATGGAGCGACTCCGCCAGAAATCCAGCCCTGAAGGATCCGAGGACGACGCTCCCTTCGTTCGCGCCGTCCCCACCATCGTCGGACCCTGAGCAGAAGTCCGTGTGCTTCGCAGTCGCTTG
>JBDTQB010000014.1:0-30092 GCA_039932395.1 Vicinamibacteria bacterium
CGAAGGTGCGATCGTAGGCGTCGCGGTCGAAGGCGACGATGCGTCCGCGGGCGAATGAAGGGACCGCCTGGGTGAAGTCCACGATGGCGTCGCGCGCGCGAGTGAGTTCCGAAGTCATGCTGGAGCTCGTATCAAGGAGCAGTGCGACTTCAACCGGAAGACGCTCGGAGCCTGGGGCGTCCTGCATGCGAAGAAAGGTCTCGATGGAGACGCGCTTTCCGTTGTCGCGCACCACGAAGTCCTTCGCTTCGAGGTCGCGCACGGGCGCGCCATCTTTCGCGGTGACGCTGACCACGACTTGAACAAGATCCACGCCGGACGGGAACACAAGGTTCTGACCAGAGGCCTGCGACAGAGCCAAGAGCAACGCGACAAACTTCATGATCGGCTCAGCCTACCCGCTCGCCTCCAGAACGATGCGAGCGTTCGGTCTATGCTGGGGCGTGGCTAAATCACCCTGTCCCGTTTCAAAGACTCAGTTCCTGGAAAAGGCCGAGGCCGTCAAGGTCACGATCAACGGCGTCGAGGTCATCGCCGATCGCCGTGAGTTCAGCACCGGATCGTTCGGCTGGTATCACAACGGCAAGGTCAACATCACCGTCGACGGCAAGCCTTTGAGCGTGCAGGTCGGGCTGAACTTGACCGTAGTGGGCAGCAAAGAAGCCGAGCGCTGACAACTCGAAGCGGCCAGGCCCGGTGCCGCTTCGACTCTCTCGACTCTTGACGGCGCGCTGAGCTGCTGCTCGGCCCTCGGTTTCTTTCACGCTGATGGTTTGGAGGCGGTGAGCAGGGTGGTGCCCGCGACCGGATTTCCCCACCAGAATCTCCAGCCCAGCCGGCGTCGAACCACATCCAACGCAAGGGCCTCGCGCAAGGCCTGTTCATACAGCGCGGTGGCCTTGATGTCCGCGATGACCAGTCGACCTCCTGGTTTCAGAACACGAAGGGCTTCAACGATGGCCTTCTTCCGTCCTTCATTCGAGCTGATGTTGTGGATGGCAAGGCTCGACACCACCAGATCGAAAGACGCGTCCGCATAGGGAAGATCACGCATATCGCCAGTGTCGACCTGCACGCGATCGCTCACGCCTTCAAGCGACGCATTGCCCAGCGCGACCTCCCGACCATTGCCCGACTGATCGCTTGAGTTCCAGATGTCGACGCCCGTCACACGCCCCGTCGTCAACCGGCGCGCAACCGCGGTCAGGACGGCTCCGCGGCCGCACCCCATATCAAGAACGATTTCGTCGCCTCGGAGGTGAAGGGAATCCAGAATGCGTTCCCATTCGAGAAACTTCCCTCGCCTGGTCGTATGGGCAAAGCTCACGACGTTCGCCAGAAAGATGACGAAGGAGATCGACATTTGCCGGGCGAGCCGGGAGTCGCCTTGAGAAAAGGCCACTACCACGGCGATGCCGGAGGCCAGCGAAAGAAACCCGAAGATGATCAGGAAGATAGGTGCGTCGAAGCCGTACTCCCCGCGTCTCATGAGGGAGGATCGTAGCCTTTTCGCGGCGCGTTGACGATCCGGCGTTCACGTCGATGTCAGCGGGGCCCTGCGACGGGACCACGAACTTGCGGATCTGGTCCTCCGTGCAAGCGACGATCACCCAAATGCCACGGGACATCAGCTGATCGCGGATGCGCTCCGGCCGGCCCTTCTGGCTGTGCTGCGTCAGCGGTGACACTAAATCTGCCGGTCGCGAACCCCGAGCAGGTAAAGAATCCCATCCAGACCAAGGGTAGAGATGGCCTGGCGGGCGCCGGCGCGGACACGAGGCTTTGCCCGGAACGCGATTCCCAGACCGGCGAGACGCAGCATCGGCAGATCATTCGCGCCGTCACCCACCGCGATCACCTGCTCCATGCTGAGTCCTTCGGCGCGCGCGATCTCGCGAAGGTAATGGGCCTTTCGCTCGCCATCGATGATCTCCGTGTGCACTTCGCCGGTGACCACATCGTTGACCACGTGAAGCTCGTTCGCGTGGAGATAGTCAATTCCGAGGCGGGCCTGAAGTTCCCGTCCCATGAACGTGAAGCCACCCGAGAGGATCGCCGTCTTGTAGCCGAGCTTGCGAAGCGTCGCGATCAGCCGCTCGGCGCCATCCATCAGCGGAACGGTGTCCATGATCTGCCGAAGGACGCTCGCCGGCAGGCCCTTGAGGAGCGAGACTCGCTTGCGAAAGCTCTGCTGAAAATCGAGGTCGCCGCGCATGGCCGCTTCCGTGATCGCTGCCACCTGGTCGAACACGCCGGCACGACGCGCCAGCTCATCGATGACTTCGGCGTTGATCAGGGTCGAGTCCATGTCGAAGGCGACGAGACGTCGGTTGCGGCGGTAGACGGTGTCGTGCTGAAACGCGATATCGATGTCGAATTCGTGGGTCAAAGCCATCAGCGCGGTACGCATCTCGTCTTCGCTCGCCAGATCGCCCGAGGCTGAGAGCTCGGCACACACGCGGCCTGATCCATCCTTCGTAAGCGGGATGCGTTCGGAAAGGCGGTCGATTCGATCGATATTGAGTCCGACGCCCGCGATGACGCCGCTGACCGCGGCCAGATGCGCCGCGCTCAGGGCCGGGCCAAGCACGCTCACGATGTAGCGCCCCTTGGCCTGCGCCGCCACCCACGCCGTGTACTCCTCGTTCGAGATAGCGGTGAAGTGGATCCGTACACCGAGTTCGTGCGCCTTGAGCAGGAGTTCGGTGAGCAGAGACGACGACTTCATCTCGTCGGTCAACTCGATGAGCATGCCGAGGGCGAGGCTGTCGTGAATCACGGCTTGCCCGACATCCAGAATCCGCGCGCCAAAGCTGGCCAGGATGGTGGTCAGCGAGCAGGTGACGCCGGCATGATCGTGCCCGGTGACGTCGATGTGAAGGACACGGGTATTCGGAAGGGTTGGCATGGAGCGCGGATTATCCGCCAGCGGTCCCGCCGGGCCGCATCGAGGAGATCCCGCATTAGAGTAGGCGCTCCTAACTATGGAGGAGCGGTTCATGGAACGACGGAATTTGCGGCTCGTGACTTTCGTGGCACTTTGGTTAGCGCCCGCGCTCGTCGGCGCTCAGGACCTCGCGGCAGCGGCAGCCAAGGAAAAGGCTCGACGCAAGCAATTGCCCGCGTCGAGCGGAAAGGTCTACACCGACCGGGATGTGGCTGGGCATGAAGACCCGGCCGGCGATCCAGGAACCGCTCAGACCGAAACGGCAGGGGCCCGGCCAGGCGGAGCAGGGGCACCGGTTCGCGCCGCGGCCCCTGCCCGCGGAACGGGCACTGGGAGCGAGAGTGCGTGGCAGGCACGGGCGGCCAGCGCCCGCGCCAACATTGTCGCGGCTGAGGCGAACTACGCCGACGTTGTCAGCAAGGCGAACTCCCAAGCGGCGAACGGTACTCCCAAGGGGACGGACTGCAACATTCCCGCCTCGGTGGTGCGGCAGGGGACGGAGGCAATGAAGCGCTGGTCCTGCCAACAGAGTCCCGTCGCGCCGAATCTCGCCCTGGGCGTGGAACCCGCACGACGAGCGGTCGTCGCCGCAAAAGAAGCTCTGAGGCGTCTCGAAGATGACGCGCGCCGCGCAGGCGTGCCGGCAGGCTGGCTGCGCTGAGCTTCGCCTCCGGCGCTACTTAAGCGCCACGTGCAGATAAACCGAATGCCGTCCATACGTTTCGTAGAACGGCTTGAACGGCACGCCATCGATCGAGAACCGTAGGGTCGCCGGATCGCCTTTGACAGAACGACCTAGGTCGTTCTTGTCGAGAACGACCTTGCGCCAGTCCGTGCGTGCAACCGGCTCCTCGGCGGCCAGCAGCACGGGACCATAGAAAAGGCTGGCCACGTTCGGTTGATCCACAACGTGGTCGAGGTGAAACGTGAACGGCATCTTCACTTCGATCGTGTCCCCGTCGCGCCAGGCGCGGGTCAGAGTCATGTACTCCCCTGCCTTCGCCCGAACCGTCTGCGGCTTGCCGTTGATCTTTACGACGAAGCCGCGCGTGGCCCATCCGGGAACCCTGACTTTGAGGTCGAACCGGCCCGCTCCCTTGATGACGAGCCTCGTCGAATCGGCGTACGGAAAGTCCGTGATCTGCTGAACGCTGATCTTGCGCTCGGTCCAGCTCAGGGTGGATGGAATGAAGAGGTTCACGTACAACGACTTCTGGTCGGCACCGTGGAAGTAGATCGTGTCCTGCAGCTTGGTCTGGCTTTCAAGTGCTGTGCCGTTGCAGCAGGTGAAGCCATTCATGTCGGCGTTCCCAAACTGCTTGCGCGCGCCGGGATTGAGGGGCACGTGATAGGTGTTGCCTGCGTCCTCCTCGGCCACCGAAGCGAGGATGTGGTTGTAGAGGGCGCGCTCGTAATGATCCATGTACTTCGCGGTCTGGTCGTACATGAACAGCTGGCGATCGAGCTTCAGGAGGTTGTAGGTGGCGCAGGTTTCATTCTGGCCGCCCGGGGCGAGGCCGTTCTCCCACAGCGTGTCCGGCTGGGCTGGAAAGCACTCCGCGTTGTTCGGTGTCTTCGCACCCGCCACTCCGCCGATGCTGTACATGTAGCTCGCGTTGACGATGTCCCAGAAGTTCGAGGCGATGTCGTAGTACGGCATCTCCTTCGTATCCCGAAAGGTTTCAAGTGCACCGGTGATCTGCGGGATGTGCTGGTTGGCGTGTTTGCCTCTGATGGTGTCGACGCGCTTCGCGAGGCCGCCTTCGTGACTCGCGCCGCCGAAGAAGACATTCGTGTTATCGAAGAGTTTGGCCGTGTCAAGAAAGCGCCGGTCGCCCGTGAGACGAAACAAGCGAGCCATCACTTCGTTCATGCCACCGTATTCGCCCGCGATGTAGCGGCTCCACATCACAGCGCGCGTCTCCGCAGGCAGCGCGCTCAGCCGGACATGAACCCACGAACCCATGGCCTTCGCGATCTCGAGGGCCTTCTTATTGCCCGCCACCTCATAGGAATCAAGCAATCCGGCGAGGATCTTGTGGAGGGTGTAGTACGGAGCCCAGATCTGGGAATCCTGAGTGCCGTAGGTGGCTCCGCGCTCAAGCATGATGAACTGGTCGGGCGGGTACGCGCTGATGAAGCCGGTCCCCCAGTTCCATGAATCGGTGCGGATGGCGCCTGCGCGCAGGTTGGAGTCGTAGCTCCGACGTCCCGGTCCGACCGGAACCGCGATTGGATCCGCGATCGATGGGCCGCCCGGTTGAGCCGGCTCACCTGACTTACGCGAAAGGGCGTACAGCGTATCCACCATGTAGTTCATCTTCTGGAGGAAGTTCGCCTGCAACGACGGGTCGTATCCCGTGCTCGCGTAAGCCTGAGCGATCGCCGACATGTAGTGGCCGCTCGCGTGTCCTCTCAGCCTCGTGGTCTGGTTGTCCCAGCCCTCCAGCGGTGTCGCTCCTGCGGGCTGAGCTTCCCCAAAGGTTTCCCTGAAGTTGTAAAGGAAGCTATCCGGATTGCTCGCGGCCAGCCCGCGAATGAACTTGTCGCGGTTCTTGATGAAGGGTGTGTCGCGACCTTCTGCGTCGCGATCGAGCGTCACCTTGCTGAGTGGGAACGCTTCGGCGAGGCGCTCCGGCGGCGTGAGCGTGCCCATCCGAACCTTCACGATGACCGTGGCCTTCGGCGAGAACGATGTTCCCGGGACGTGGCCCACGATGGTGTAGGTGCCGGGCTTCCGCACTTCCAGCGTGTCGATCGGGGACGGCCAGATCACGCGGACTTCGCTCGCAACTCCGCCTTTGAATATTGCGGGGATCAATGTCGGCAGCCGCGGCAGAGTGCCAACCACCGTCTCCGCCGTAACGTCTTGGACATTGACGAGATTCGCAGCAAAAGCCGCCTCGCGAGGGATATCGGCGGTTGAGATCTCGGGAGGTGCGGACCGGCCGCGCGTCGGCGGTGCGGCAGTCATCGCGTTGCGCTGGATGGTGGCGATCTGGTCGTCACCGAGGACGACGCGATACAGGCGGACGTCGCGCAACCGCCCGTGAAGCGTGGGCGCGCCTTCATCCAATGAGCGGCCGAAAAACAGCCGACTAGCCGCGGCATCGTGAGGGAAGATCTGCGCGAGCGTGACATGGACGTCTGCAGCCTGTCCCACGCGCGCGCCGTCGACGTAAGTGGTCAGAGTGCGACTGGCGGGATCCAAAACCACCGCGAAGTGCGACCACTTGTTCTCCACCAACGTCTTCGGCTTCGTCTCGCCGCGCAGCTGACTGTCGACCGTTACGGTTGCTCGAAAACCCTGCTGCGCATCCACCGACGCTGAGAGTCGCATCGCCGGACTCTTGCCGAAGTCGAAAAGCGGGCCGGACGCGCGCGTCGGAAGATAGAACCAACCGACCACCGCGAGGGCATCCTCACCTGACAGGGCCGCCCCGGGAAGTTGAACGTAGCTGCCGTCGCCGGTCAGAAGCAGCGCCTTGCCCTGACCGTCCTCAACAAACACCCCGCCCGGTCCCGAGAGGGTCGCGTGCAGCTGATTTCGCGATGCGTCCTCGGCGTTGCCGTTGAAGGTATAGCGCGCGATCAGTCCGGTCTCACCGATCCCATCGAGAAACTGGTCGCCGCCCTGAGAAGCCGTGGAGCTGGTCCGCGCAGTCTGAGTTTCCGGTTGAACGACAATCGCGAAGGAAGCAAGAAGCAACGCAACGAGCAGGCGGTTCATGCGGGCAACGATACCCGCGCAACGCGAGCACGAAGCAAAGACTTCGCGGAAGAGCAGTCCGCCACGCTCAACGAGGCGCGGTGGGTTTCTTCAGAACGAGAATCGACGCGAACGAGTTGGCCAACGCCGGCTCGAACCAGCCGCGATTCCCGAGGCCTCGGAGCGATTCCCCATATTTCTTCCGAAGGCCGTCGTCCAGGATGACGTGCGAGATTCGATAGCGATCCGCGGCACGCCTCACCGTGGATTCATCCAAAGAAGTCAGGATGTCCGATTCCGCGGCGTCTCGGGCGGCTCGGTCGGCGGTCTGGTCCGGACGGACCATGAGGAAGTGACGGCCAGTCAAACCGGACAGCGTGATGCCTTCGGAGCTGATCAGAACGGAATCGCCTCCCGTGTTCGCGCGAATCCAGTTGGCGACCGCAAGCACCGATGGCGCGAACGGCTGACTGCTCTTGACGTAGTAGCGGTCGTGGCGGTTGGGATTGAAGTAGCCCGGGAAGGAGCACGCCAGAATGAGCGCGTAAGCAAGGGCATAACGTCGCCTGGCGTCGCCCTTCGAGGCCACCCACCACAGCCCGTAACCAGCGCCCGCCGCCGCGATCATGCGCCAGTAGGCCGAGCCCTCATCGATCTCCGGAGCGAATCCGAACTGGAGTCCCACCAGGTAACACACAGCGACGAGCGGGCCGGTCAGAAGGAATGCGAAGGCTCGGTTGTCCTTCGCGCCGCTTGAGCGCGCGGCCGCGAGGCCCAAGATGAAGAGAAGAACGATCGGGGCAAGATCGAGGGTCCACCAGAAGGGACTGGCCAGGCGTTGTCCCATATGGTCCCGCCAGATGTCCGGCATCTCTCCTGGACCAACCGGGCTGTAGTCGCGGAGCAGGTGGAGGACATACGGGAGGCCCAGAACCAGTCCAAACGCGGTTCCGGCGAGCAGCCTTTTGATCGCTTCCTTGCGAGACATTTCCAGCAGGGCCGCGAGAGCCAACCCCGGCAGCACGTAGGCCCAATCAAGAATGAAGGCCCAAATCAACAGGGCCTGGATCAGACCCAAACTTACCCAGGACCGGCGTGCGGTCGGCCATCGCGACAACACTCCCACGAGGCCAAAGGCCAGAGCGTGATTCGGCTTGAAAACGAAGTTTCCGTGCCAGAACGAGCGGCTTGGAGAGTCGGCCGACATGCCCACGGAAGACAGGCCGAGAACGGCTGCGGCCACCAAGACGCCTCGCCACCGCGCCGCGTCCTGGTCCTCGCCGGGCGAGGCGCTGCTCCAGCCCCAATAGAAACCCAGGGCGGTCAGCGCGAGGACCAGGAGGGTCATGTGGTCGTAGACGAAAGGAACCCTGCTCGCGGAGAAGCCCGAGAGTGCTGCGACCGTGAATGTCCACAGCGGTTCGAGATTGCCGAACTCGATCTGGACGTGGTCAAAGGCGGAGCCGCCATCCGCCACCGAAAGAGCCATACCAACGCCCAGAGCACGGTCCGAACTCACGCCGACCGCATAGGTGCGGGGCAGATTTCCGTAGTACGCCAGATACGCTCCGCCGTGCATCAGCACCAGAACGGCGAGTGCGACCCGCGGCCGGGGACGGAGATAGAACAGCAGGAACGATAGAATCGACAGGCTGAACCAGACCGCGTGAACCCCGAGAAACGCGTTCTGTTCCGGCGGACCTGTCACGGCGCGGAGTCTACCTTTCACGCTTGGACGCGCCCTCCGATGCTGTCCGCGCTGCCCCTCTCACGCTGCTGTTCCCACCATGAGCACACTCTCGCCAACTTCCCCCCAGGTTTCGAAACATCGTCGTTTGGGCGTGGTGCTCGGACTCTTGACCATCGGCATCTGCCTGGCGCTTCTCGAAGGCGGGGTGAGATTCGCTGACTGGCTCGCGTCAAGACAGCCGGCGGCACCCGCTCAAGAACTGGAACTCCTGCAGCCCAACCCCGTGGGGACGGGCTCCTACCGACTTCGTCCGAACCTCGATATCGAGACAAAGATCGGAGCCACCACGGTCCGCATCAAGACGAATTCCCACGGGATGAACTGGAGAGAAACCGGCTTCCAGGGTGATCCCGCGCGCCCCCGCGTGGCCTTCCTCGGTGATTCGTTTACGTTCGGATCGTGGGCGAAAGACTCGGCGCACACTTTCGTCGGCGTCTTCGAATCCAGCCTTCCGCAGAATCCTGTCGAGGCGCTTAATTTCGGAGTGGGCGGCTACGGTCTGGGGGATGAAGAACTCATCCTTCAGGAGCTGGCGCTCAAGTTCGGGCCGTCCTACGTGATCGTGGTGAGCTACATGGGAAATGATTTCCGCGACACCTGGCTCGGTCTGAATCGCGAAAATCTCGTCAAGGGGACGGCGGTGATCGATGACGAGAATGTGAAGGCCCGCGTCCCTCCCGAGCAGATGGTCTACGACGACACGATCCCCCGCGAGTGCGCGCCCTCCGCCTGGCGTCGCTTCGCCGAGCACTCCGCCTTTGTTCGCCGGATCGAGCCGCTGCTCAACCTCGAAGATCTTTGCGTGCGGTTCCGGCCGAATCGAAACTTTCGCCAACCCGGATTTTGGCAAGCCGTTCCGCCGTCCGAAGTGGCGTTGCGCGCCAGAGACTCAGTGCTTGAATCACTTTCCCGAATGGAGACCCTGGCCTCGACCCATGGCGCTCGCCTCGCCGTCGTCGCCATGCCGACCTCCGCGCAGGTCTACGCGGAGAGGCCGCAGGGCCGGGGCTTCGACACCGCGTACCCCCAGATCTACCTGGCGGAGTTCTGCCGCGATCGACGCATCCCCTATCTGGATCTGCTGCCTCTGCTTCAGAAACAGGCGGAGACCTCCAACCGTCGCATCTATCTCAAGCGCGACATTCATCTCAACGACTTCGGCCACGAAAAAGTGGGCCAACTCATCGCGTCGTGGTTCGAGGCGAGAGTTCGACGGAAGACGGGAGAGGACGCAGTTCCTAGTACGCGTTGATCTCGGGAACGGACAGGGCGCGGAAACGGCGGTCGTCTGGTCGTAGCCTGATCTCGAACCCGCTGGTCACCGTTTCGGGGATTCTCCAGAGCATGGTCGGATTCGTGGAGCCACGTTTCATCTCTGTGAGCATCGTCCGGACATCGAGCTTGGCCTCCATCTCAACCCACTCCGCGCCCTGACGCAATCGGAAGATGGGCTCACGGGGGAATCCTTCGCCGAAGCGTCCGAGGCCGATCGAAATCGCCTGAATTTTCGTGGGCTCTCGGAACAAGATCCTCAGGTACTGGCCGGTCGAAGCATCCCTGCCCTGAAGAAGGGTGGCTGGATCACCGTCCAAAGCCCGCTCGCAATCGGGTTCGCTGCTTCGGCACGACCATCCGCGACGATCGATCGAAGGAGGAAGCGGCGCACTCGTCGTCGTCGCGATGTTCTCCACCGCGAAGACTTTCTCGTCGCCCAGACGCGACCAGATCCCCTCCCAGCGTCCCGGGTCTGAGAACGATTGAACAAGGCGGAGTTGGTCCGGATGGCGATCGGCGAAAGCGAGCAGGGCCGTGACCGCCTCATCGACTTCGGGAAGACCCCTCGGCCGGGGATGCACGATGATCGTCCGCACTCCCATCTCATTGAGGATGGTCATGAGCCGCTCATCCGGCCAGCGAAGCGCCGCTTCCATCACGAACTCATGCCACGCCGGCCTGAAGCTTGAGAAACCGTTCGCCATCGGAACACCGTGGAAAGCGGCGGTGTGCAGCCAGGCTGCTTCGTCCCGCCTCAAGCGCTGCAAGGCCGGCGGAAATTCCAGAATCGGGCCGGGAGAGGGTTTTGTGTTCTCCAGCCAGGCGTAGACCTTGGGGAGTTCGCTCTTCGTGGGCACAACCCAGGTGTCGAGTGGGATCGACCAATGCTCAAGGAAACACAACGAGGCCAGAGTGGTGGCTCTCAGCCACTGCGCGCGCGTGGTCTTGCCAATAATCACCTGCGCACCCGCCGCGGCCATCACCGCGAGGGAGAGACGCGAGAACATCAGGAAGCGAGAGGGAACGCGCGCCTGGCCCAGGCCGGGGACCGATTTGAAGAAGGAGAGAAGTCCGGGAACGTCTCCCCAAGGCGTCGAGACGTCCGCTCCGAAGGCAAAAAGAAATGCGGCCATTCCCACGAACGCGAGCGCCCCGAGCCCTCTCGGCGCCACGACACCTTCTCGCCGGCGGCGAAGTGTCCAAACCAGAAGCACCGCAGTCAAACCTAAGGGCAACAGACCCGGGAAATACAAAGCGTCATAGGCGATGCCCGTGCGGCCGAGCAGGCGGCCATAGAGCAGGTTCGTGGGCAGCACGTCAGTAAAGAAGGAGAGCGTGATCTGTTGAGCCTGAGGCCGGGTCGAGAGAACCGGATTCAGGTGAAGTCGTTGGGCCACATTGACGGGCAACACCAGTGCCGCTGCGATGAGGCCGGCCACCGCCACACCAGGAAGACGCCGTCTTGCTTGAGCGATGCCGCCGGCGAGACGGATCCAGAGCGGAACGGAAAGCAGCAGCAGGATGGCCAGAAAGATTTCGAAATACGTACAGGACAAGGCCTGCATGGCGAAGGCTGTGCCCATCAGGACCGCATTCTTCATCCCGCCGACCCGACAGAACCGGATCAAGTAGAGAAAACAGAACGGGGTCCATTGACTCGCCACAATTTGGATCCGGGCGGCGGAGTCAAAGTTCGCGGTGGTGAACGCGAACACCGCTGCCGCCACGAGGGCGGCCGCGGCGCTGCCTGTGATCTCACGCGCCAGAAGCCAGGCGCCGAGCGCCGACAGTGCGAGGCTCAGAATGAGGGTCAGGTTGAAGAGCGTGACGTGATCCAGCCCCGCCGCGCACAACGGCGCGACCTGAACGGCCAGACTCACCAGAGGCTCGGTGTAGAGCAGCGACTCCGTGTCCGGATAAAAGATGTTTCCCCGGAAAGGGTTCGAGGGAGAAGCAAGACCACCGCACATCGACTTCAACGTCCAGGAGAACACCAGAGCGTCGGCGTTGTTCGGCAGCCGCGTCGACAGATCAAGGCTCAGGGGCTGCGTGGCCAGAAACGCCGCAGCCATAAAGACGACACATAGCCCCGCAGTGAGACGGTGGCGCGAACGCCCGTCCGGGCCCGCCGCGAGGGTGTTCGACATGAACCTATCTTCTCCTCCGCGTTGAACCTGTGTCCAACTTCCGCCGAGTTCTGGCACGACGGGGCTATTTCGACGACGCGTCTTCGCCAAAATAGGAGCGTGCCCGATCGGGCATCCCGCTGACTGTGGGCCGAACGCCCGAATCCTCGACCGCGCTAGAATTGAGTGACCGGGTCTCCGGACCCGGTCAGGCATGGCCACCGACGAGTTCTCTCTCTCCCTCCAACCCGCCGCACGCTACGACGCGATCGAAGTCACCGGTCGAATCACGGCTCATTTCGGCGACGTCCTCGCCCGACACAGCCGGGCTCTCTACTGCTCGCTGCACACCACCGCGGGTTATCTCGAGGAGAGCCTGGCGAACAGGCTCTTGCGGCGCGACGGGCAACTGGTTCATTTCTTCCGGCCGTTCCACACGGTGTTCCCTCCGGGGGCGGAGTACCACCACGACCAGCTGCATCTACGGGCCGAGCTGAGCGACGAGCAAAAGGCGGCGGAGCCGCGCAACGCCGACTCGCACCTCACCTTCATTGGTGCCGGCATGCGGAATTGCGCAACCTATCGCACGCAGTCTTCGGCCCCGGTCTTCTTCATCGATCTCGACGGAACCTGGCAGGGCAAGCAGCGCAACCGGAGCACGACCGTGCTCGCCTACGATCGCGCCGAGTTCGTGGAGCGACTCACGATTCCGATTCCGGTCTCACGTCACCCGGTCGACTCGATCAACCTGAACGATCCGCGAGCGGCGTTTGGTGAGCAGATCGCCGAGCTCCTGAAGAAGCACGGCATCGAACGGGGCCGCGTCGACATTGCGCTCGATCCGAGCGAGCGGAACGCCGGACTCACCGTCAATGAGTATGAGACGCTGCTGATGCGCCACGACCTCGCCGAAGTGCTGCGTAATCCGCTGCGCTTCGCGGCGATCAAGAGCGCGCACATGCTGGAGGATCCGCGTGCGATTCCAGGCAAGACGATCAACTACGCGAAGTACGATCTAGTGTTGCTCTTCAACCAGCTCATGGAAGCGCTCCACGTCGAGGAGTCGGTGGTGGAGAGGCTGCTGTCGCGGCTGATCGCGTTCCCGGCGGACCGTTTCCTGCGCATGAAGCGCGGCATCAGCTTCGGTGTCTCCGAGACCAACGGCGTGCCGTCCCTGATCCGCGGTCGCTATCAGAGTCCGATCCTGGTGCAATGGCGGAACGCCGAACGCCAGGAGCGCCGGGTCGAGGTCACGCTCCACCGATTCCTCTGAGATCGAAGCACGTTCTCGCGTGAGAACGTGGCGACAGCGGTAGACCGAGATGTAGCGCAACCCGTGCGGGGCGAAGGAGGATGGGCTCGCCGGAACACTACGAGCAAGGCTGCGATGACGGACACGGTCGAACTCCAACCGATGCCAGAAGATATCCGTGACCTCGCACGAAAGGGATGTGGCGGTCGAGCCAGACGAAGGGCCTGAGGGCCGGCGCGGTCAGCCGGGCCGCAGGTGGGAAACGCGTGTAGAGCGCGAGATCCGCCATACGCAGCCATCCCGGAACGAAGAGAATCGCGGTTTCGGCCACGACTTCGAAGCGCGCGCTCTCGAGCATGCGCCGAAACACCGGTCTGGAAAAGGAGCGCTCGCAGCCATAGCGGTAAATCCCCAGGTGTTGCATCCTCCAGGCGAGGAGACGGCGAGGCCGACAAGCAGGCAAGGCGGCGCTTCGTTTGCGAGGAGATGACGATCGCCACCGGCAAGCGGCTCCGGCACCCGCCAGCAGCGCGATCATCAAGCCGACCACAACGCCGAAGCGCGCATAGGCCCGGAACACCGGCGCTACAAAGTAAAGCAGCGCGGCAGGCCGAACAAAGAGGTGGGAACCGATGACATCGCCAGGGACAACGCCGGAGATTTCTCGACGGTCACATCACGCCTTTTCTGAGTCACCCACGGATTCCTGCGCACGCAAGGTCTTCGCAAACGGGCGAGACCCATGCATACCGCAGATTGAATGACCTACGGTCCGGAGCTTTGTGCGCTACCAAACATACGCGGATCATTCCGTTCGAGCAGAATGGACGTGCCTCCTCGCCAAGACCCCGGTGACGGAACCGGCAAAGGAGATCTCATGACCGAACAAAGGCAGGAACACGATCGGCTCTCGCCTTGGTGGCGGCACGGAGCCATCCTGGTGATGATCGCGGGATTCTCCGTTCTTACTCTCGTGACGGTCCTGACCTACACGAATGCGCCCCCGATTCCCGCGCGCATCATCAGTGCGTCTGGTGCGACCCTGGTGAACAAGGCGGACATCCTTCACGGTCAGGCGGTGTTTCTCAAGTACGGTTTGATGGAGCACGGATCCTTGTGGGGACACGGCGCCTACCTGGGCCCCGACTACAGCGCTGAGTATCTCCATCGCCTGGGTGAGATCTGCGGAGAGACCGCCTCAAACCTGAAGATGAATCGTTACGATCCCGTGGCCGACGCCCTTTTGTTTACACCGTGCGAGGAGTCTTCCCTCGAAATCCAGGCCGGGGAGTGGGAACAGTACTTCCGAGGCAAAACCCCGGCGCCAGGCCTGGGCGCGATGTACATCCGAGACCCCTTGGAAGTGAAAGACCTCAACGCGTACTTCGCCTGGGCAGCCTGGGCCACCGTGGCCAACCGCCCTGGGAAGGACTACTCTTACACTAACAACTGGCCGTACGAACCCCTGGTCGGCAACCGCCCCACGACCTCCGCCTATCTGTGGAGCGCGATGAGTCTGATCACCCTCCTTGGAGGCATCGGCGCCATCCTCTTCTTCTTCGGCAAGTTCGACTACCTTGGCTGGGGCGGAGCGAAGACCGCCGAGCATTTCCACGACCCAGCCCTTTCGAACTGGAAGCTCACGCCTTCTCAATGGGCGACCGGCAAGTTCTTTGGCGTGGTGGCCGCACTCTTCCTGCTACAGAGTTTTGCCGGCGCGGCACTCGCCCATTACCGGGTTGAGCCGGGGGGCTTTTATGGTTTGGATCTCGCGTCCTACCTGCCTTACAACCTGCTCCGCACCTGGCATCTCCAGCTTGTGATTTTCTGGGTGGCCACGGCTTGGGTTGCGGGAGGACTGTTCCTGGCGCCCCTCGTCGGTCGCGAAGAGCCGAAGGGCCAACGCCTGGGAGCCAACATTCTTTTTGGCGCGCTCGTGTTCGTGGTTCTTGGGAGTCTCTTAGGTGAGTGGCTTGGTCTTACCGGCTATCTTGGAGATCTCTGGTTCTGGTTTGGCCACCAGGGGTCGGAGTATCTGGATCTGGGGCGCATCTGGCAGATCTTGTTAGCCGCGGGGCTTTTGCTGTGGCTCTTCCTGATGTACCGGGCCCTTCGCCCCGCGATGAAGACACCTGGACGCTCGGAACTGGCGTCGCTCTTTTTATACTCGGCAGCCGCCATTCCGATCTTCTATCTACCCGCGCTTTTCTACGGCCCGCAGACGAATTTCGCAGTCATCGACAACTGGCGCTTCTGGATCATCCATCTCTGGGTTGAAGGCTTCTTCGAACTCTTCGCCACTGTCCTCGTCGCCACCATGTTTCACCAGATGGGCCTGGTCAGCGTGACCACGGCAACGCGCGTCGTCTATCTCGACGCGATCCTGTATCTAGGCGGCGGAATCATCGGCACCGGGCACCATTGGTACTTCACCGGGCAAGGCACTCTCAACATGGGACTGGCCGCCGCTTTCTCCGCACTTGAGGTTGTTCCCCTCACTCTGCTGACGCTCGACGCCTGGGATTTTGTAAGGATCAAAGACCGTCCCTGCGACGACTGCGGAAAGTCCTTCGCAGGAGGACAGATCTGGTCGATCTACTTCCTGATGGCGGTCGGCTTCTGGAACTTCGTGGGTGCGGGAGTGTTCGGATTCCTCATCAACCTTCCCATCGTTTCCTACTTCGAGGTCGGCACCACGCTCACCACCAACCATGGCCACGCTGCGATGTTCGGGGTCTTCGGAATGCTGGCCCTGGCGGTTCTCGTCTTCTGCCTTCGCGCCATGCAGAGCGAGACGGTGTGGCAGGGCACGGTCAAGTTCGTCCGCATTGGCTTTTGGGGCCTGAACATCGGGCTGGGCCTGATGGTGGTCAGCGATCTGTTTCCGGCGGGCGTCATTCAGTTGGTCGACGTTCTCGACCACGGCTACTGGCACGCGCGCCGGCTCACCTTCCTTATGAATGGACCCTTCCACACGCTGGAATGGGTGCGGATCTTTGCCGACTCGGTGTTCCTGCTGGCCGGAGTTGTGCCGATCTTGATAGCCACTCTCCGGTCGCTCGCAAAGCGCGACGCTCCGAGGACTGCGGCCTGACGGCGTGCGCCTCTGGAGATAGGCTGAGGGAATGCTGAGCTGCTCGGTTGCGGGCTTCGGCTTTTCCGCGAGGATGAGCGCTTCTCGCAAAGACCTGCTGAAAAGCGCGCTTTTGGGCCTACCGATCGGCTTTCGCACGCTTCGTCGCGAAGTGCCCCGTCCTCATTTCCATATCCAGATGCGCAACGACGCCGTCGAACTCGCGGACGAACAGGGAATCATCTACGCGGGCAAGTCAAAACGCGGACTGCGAATGGCCACCGAAGCCGCCCTCGAACAGCGGGCCTCCACCGAGTCGAGTGCGTTCGCCTTCCTCCATGCGGGTGGCGTCACAATCAGGGGCCGCGCGATTCTTGTCCCCGGCCGGTCTTTCGCGGGAAAGAGCACGCTCGTTGAAGCGTTGCTCAAGAGAGGCGCCGCCTACCTCTCCGACGACATGATCCCGATCGACGGGAGGCTCCGCGCACACCCCTTTCCGCGCCCTCTGGGACGGAGACCCCCGGCCGGCGGGCCACCAGTAAAGACTTCGCTCAAAAGCCTCAAGGTCCAAGTCGCCGTCCGGCCCGCGCCGATTGGCGTGATCTGGTGTGGCACCTACGATCCCGTGATCCTTGAGCCTTCGTTCCAGCGTGTTTCGGGCCGTGACGCGTTCGCGGGACTCCTCCCTCACGCTCCGGGCGCTCGGATCCGGCCCGAGGTCATCATTCCCATCCTCACCAAAGTCGCGAGAGACGTTCCGGTGTTCACCGGGCGTCGTGGCGAGGCTGATCAGATGGCGGAGGTTCTGCTCAATCTCCTCGAACGTGAACGCTCCACGCTCAGAACCACTTAGGACCCCGCGCGGGCGCGCCACCTGAACAGTTTTCGGAAAAGCAGCGGAAGCAGAGGGGCATTTGGCGCCAACTGCCACGCCTCTCTGAGAAAAGGAGGGAAGCCGGACCAGTCGGGTTGCCCTGTGGGGTGCGATCGCTGAAACGCAAACACAAGGTTTGGAAGCGCGCCCGCGAATCCTCCAGGTGGACGAACGCGAAATCGTTGTTCGAGTTTCTCCATCGTGCTCAACCGACGCGCGTTCAACCCCTGCGTCAGTGCGCTCAAGGCGGGCTCATCCCCGAAAGTCGCTCGCACCAGTTCGAGTCCCGTGTCGAGCGCTGCTTCGAGTCGCAGTCGCCGAGCCAGGAGGAGAGTTTCTTCGACATGGACTCCGCCCCCGCGAACCACGGTCACCGCGTCCAGTAGCCAGATAGACGAAGGCGCGATGCTCCATCGCAGACCGTGGACGACGCTGTGCAGGAGCTGAGCCCCGGCACTCATCACCCGGGTTTGCGCACCCTGGACCTCCCAAGGAACTGAACTCTCGAAGAACAAATCATCCGCTCCGGAAAAGCGCGCCTCGTACGTGACGTGCCGGTGCAGATCTACTCCCGTGCCGCCTGGAGACATGAGGGGGGACGCGTGCATCTCGGTTTTCAACCAGGCGCGGCTTTGGTCGCCCTGCCAACCGAGCCTTTCCAACAGATCGAGAGCGTCTTCTATCCGCGCGTAAGGCACGAGAATGTCCACATCGGACATGGGGCGCGCGCCGAGATCGCGGTAGTGCGCTACCAGCAATGCGCCGCCTTTGAGGACCATCGTGGGGATCGACGCTTCGCGCAAGGCATGGAGCGCTGATCCCGCTTCGCTCAACAACCTGCCGTTCGAACCGAGGGAATTCGCATAGGCCCGCGTCAGGTACTCATCCTTGAGCTGTCCGACCCTCCTTAGATTGCGGCAGACGAACGGAAGCAGGCGCTTTTCAACCAGGCTTTCCTGGCCCTCCGGAACATCGCGACGGAAGGCCGCCCAAGCCGCGAGTGCCGACTCCCGATCAGCGAGTCCCGCAGCACGGAGCAACCGCGTTTCGGAGGGAAGGAGAACATCGGCCCGCTGTTCTCTTCGTCCCTCGTTCATCGCAGACAGACTAGCTGAGTGACGCTCGGCCTTTTCAGTCGTGTAGTGTTTCCTCCTATGCGGGTGGGAGATTGACGTCGCCACGCCTCCTGATTCGCTCGGTCGCACTCGCCCTGCGCCCGCGTGGAAAGAAATCGCGAAGCACACTCGCCCGTCTGGCGACCGCCGTGGCCGCGGGGACCTTTACCGAGGAAGAACTGGCGGAAGCCCGCATTCGGCACTGGGCCAACTTCGCTGACGGGCACGGGTCGCACAAGGCGGGGTTATTTCCATGGGAAACCCGCTTCTACGGCCGCCACCTGAAACCGAAGTCACGTCTGCTCATCGTGGGAGCGGGCTCGGGAAGGGATGTTCTCTGCTTCCTTCGAGACGGACATCGTGCCACCGCCATCGACGAATCCGCCGAAGCCCTCCTCTCCTTGGAGAGACGTCTTAATCGGGCTGAGCTTTCGGCGGATGTGAGGAGCGGATCGATCGTCAGTTTCGAAACTCAAGATCGCTTCGACGCGGTGATCTTTTCCTGGCTGTCCTACATCCTGATTCCCGCGCGGGCCGACCGCTTGACCGCCCTAGAGCACGCCGCAAGAACGCTGGCGCCGGACGGCCGTATTCTGGTCTCGTACAAACCGGGTTCGACGGCCCCGTGGATGGGGCGGATCACCCGGGGTTTGGCGAAGGTGCTGGGCGCTGCGTCACCGGAGGATTTCGAGGAGTTTGAGCTTCAAGGACCCGCCGCGGCCCCCATGGTGTATCACACCCGATTCTTCACGTCGACGGAAATTGAGGGTGAAGCGAGGGCGGCGGGTCTTGTCGTCCAGGATCACCACCCGGGCGCCCCTGGATGGGACGATCCGGGATGCATCGTTCTCGGTTTGCCGAGCTCAGGGGACCCCGCGCCGGTCCTTTGATCCTCGGCAAGTCGAGCTCGGCGGCGCGGTTCTTGCTTCGCTTGACTACGCGTCAAAGTGATCGAGCCATGAAAAATCTGCAAACCGTCTCCCAGGTGAATGGCCCTCACCTGATCGTTGAGGAACTCGCCGACGAACTGGTGATTTTCGATAGGACTACGAACAAGGCCCACATGCTGGATCCCCGGGCTGCGTCCATCTGGCGCGCGAGTGCTGGCGGCACCACGGTCGATCGCCTCGTCGGTCAGACGGACGGGACGAAGCACGAGTCCGAGCGTTCTCTCGTCCTGCTCGCCATCCTTGAACTGCAGCGGGCGGGTTTGTTGTTGGGAGATGGAGAGCGCGGCGCGGTTTCGCGGCGCTCTCTGCTGAAAACGATCGGCGTCACGACGGCGACGCCGTTCGTGATCTCGATCCTCTCCCCCACAAGCGCCTCGGCCGCGACCACCTGCACGGTTTCGGGCGGTGGCGATCAGTTAAACATGAACACCGACGTTGACGGTTCGGATACGGGCAACTGCGGCAATTGCGTCGACATGGCGACGGCCATGCAGCATTGTGCCGGCGTAAGCAGCGTATCCATGGGCTCCGGCAACTGGCCCAAACTAGATGGGTGCGCGTGCGTCGTCTTTGTCCAGTGCTGTTCCGGCATGTGCAACATGGGAACGTGCGGCCCGTGATCTCACAAGTCAACGGCCCTCATCTCATCGTCGAGGAACTCGGCGACGAACTGATCGTGTTCGATCGCCAGGTCAACAAGGCTCACATGCTGGATGCGCGCGCGGCATTGATCTGGAGGGCTAGCGGCTCCGGAGTGAGCCTCGATTCTTTGACGGACGATGCGGCTGGAGATCGGGACCATGCTCGGGCGTTGAATCATCTGGCGATTTTGGATCTCGAGCGCGCGGGACTCGTCGTCACGGCGGGCTTTGACGCAGGTCCTGTGTCGCGGCGAAGTCTGCTAAAGATACTGGGAGCCAGTGTCACGGCGCCCCTCGTTGTTTCCATCCTTGCACCGACGACCGCGGCCGCCGCGACCATGTGCAACACCTCATCGGGCGGCGATTTGGGTGGCACTCGCCTCGTCAACGGAGGGACGTGCGGCACGACCTGCGCGACGCCGGTGGGAACGCTCACTTGTCACAGTAGCTCCAGCGGCCCCGCCGCGGCGGACGGGTGCGCCTGTATGTCGAACAATAACTGCTGCTCGGGCAACTGTCCCGTCAACATTTGTCTTCCCTGATCCAAGCCTGCCCAAGGCTCCGTAGCTGTCGGTCAAATCGACTAGGCCTCCACGCGCCAGGCGGCACGGGTCAGAACTTGTCCTCGCTGGAAAAGTGCGGTGACTCTTGGCCCGCCCTGAGCGACCTGAGAAGCAAGACGAGAGTCCGCGTCGATGAGAACGGCACTGGGCGTTCCCGGAGCGCCATAGGCCTGACTCACCGAATTCTCCGTATCCAGCAAAAACGGAGACGCGAACGACTGGCTCTCATTGGCGATTCTGCTCCCTCGACCCAGGAACACGATCGGGAGGGAGCCATCCTCCTGTTCCCTCTCCCAGCGCTGAATTTCCGGAGCGAGTTGCCGGCAGAACGAGCAGCCGGCGTCCCAAAAAACGAGCAGAACCAAGCGACCCGCGAAGTCGGTCAAGTCGACGGTCCCGCCTCTGAGTGATTCGAGTTGAAAAGGCGGAGCCAATTCGCCCAGGACCAGGGTAAACGGATCGGCCGGGGGCGGTTCACTGCGGACTTCCACCGGAGCGTTCGCGGGAGACACCGCAGCGCGAGCTTGGACGAGTTCGCGAATCGCTACCGCGCCGGTGGCAAGCCGCCTGGCAATGCGTCTGTCCGACCCAATCACCACCGCGGACGGCGTCTGACGGGCCACGTAGGCGTCCGCCACCTCGGAAATACCCTGCAGCAACACGTTGTCTAACGTGAACTCGCCCAACTTTTCCCGGTTGACGCTGGCTGATCCCTGTCCGACCACCGCGATCGTCAACTCTTTCTGGAAACGCTTTTGCCAATCGGCAATTTCAGGAATGAGGGCGGCGCATGGACGACAATCCGGAGAGGTGAACAAGATCACCGTTTCCCGGCCGCCCGCGATCAGATCAGCGAGCGTGACGCGCGTTCCGTCAAGCGAAGGAAGATTGAACGAGGGGGCGAGGGTGCCTGGAGGCCAGCCTGCCTCGATCGCAGCCTGCACAGGGACGTTGAAAGCCCGCTCGCTCTCTTGCTTGCGCACCAGACCCGGGACTTTCGACCAAAGGGCGACCAAAACGAGGACGTGAACCATACCCAGAAGCAGGAACGACCCCAAGGTCGCCGCGCTCCCATAGGTCTTCACAATGCCCGCGAAAGACGCCACCAAACCGTGGCTCAACTCTTGCCGACCGCCCAGGGCCAGAGTCAGAGCCAAGCCAACAAAGACGAGATCACGGACCAGCGTCCACTTTGAAATCGGTTCACCGCCGGACTCGCCGAAACAGGCGCACGGCGGAGTCAAACCTTGCCAGAGATTCCACCCGATGAGAGCGGTGAAACCGACGAACAGGAGTAGGGCCAGTATCGCGGCGGGGTACGCCGTGGCGCTGAGCATGAGGAGACCGGCGATCATCAACTCGGCGACCGCAAGCCACTTTCCCGCCAACCGGGCCAGAGAATTCTTCAGCCCGAGCTCAATCGCAGCGGCGGTGACCGTTTCACCCGATCCGAGCTTCGAAAGCCCCGCCGTGACCAACACGGCGATGATGCTGAGCCGGATGATCAGCATCACGTTCATCCGTTGATTGTACGACCTCGATGCGGGTCTCGATCTTGCTAGAGATAGAAGTCCACCCCTTCCAGAGTCTTCATGAACGCAAATTCCCCTGTCCCCGTCTCCGAGTTAGGAGCGGGGTTTTCGCCCGATTCCGGCACGTCTACCCTCCGTCGCGAGTTTGGCGTGCTGGCCCGCGGACGCTATCTCGTGGCGGGATGCGTTCTGTGCGCATTGGGCGTTGTGGCGCTCTACAATTTCGGGGCTCGGCCGCTCTACGAAGCGGTGTCCGTGGTCTCGCTGGACGAAGCCGGGATTTCCCCGCTCAGCACCCGATATGGCGCGGACATCACTAGAAAGGCGGCGGCTCTCGATGAGCAATTCCGCCTGCTGAAATCTCCCGAATTAGCTCTGGTTGCCGTCGGCGCCATCGGTCCGGTGGTCGACGCAGAACTAGCACAAGGGCCATTGGGAGGTTGGGAACAACGCATTAAGGACGCTGTCCGCTTCCGCCTGGGATTGACCACGAAGTACGGGACTGCGCTCCCCGAGCGAGTGGCAAGCTTTAGGTCTCGTCTCTCCGTGGACTATGAACCCCCTTCCAAATGGGTCTACGTTCGTTTCCGAGCGTACGATCCCGACGCCGCCGCTCTGGCCGTCAATCGCCTCCTTGATGTTTATCTCGCGGAAGCCGCCAAACAGACGGAAGGCGCGGTCGGCGCTTTGAGAAAGCAGCTCGACGAACAAGTCGCCGAGCGCCAGGAAAAGACGTCCGAAGTCTTCACTGAACTCGACGCATTCGAGAAGCGGGAAGGACTCCAGGGCGCCGATGCGCGCCGCGAGCTGCTCGGCAAGGAGTTAAGCCAGTTGCAGGACTCCCTCGTAACGGCCCGGCAGGCCAGGCTGGCCCGGCAAGCCATGGTCGAGGAAGCCGAGCGAAGTGCGCCGGGCGACCTCGTGACGCTTCCCTCGATTCGCGAAGACCGAGATGTTCGGGAGATCGCGGCCCGCATCGCAGACACGGAGGTGAAAATTGCACGCGGGTCCGCCACCCTCGGGGAACGTCACCCAGACATCCTCGCTCTTCAATCTGAACTCGAGAGTGCGAAGGGGCAGATGAGCGAGCGAGTGAAGTCGCTGCGAAGTGTTATCTCCCTCGACTACAGGATGGCCGTGCGCAGCGAGCGCGACATCCTCACCGCCATGCAGATAGCTCAACAGCGACAATCGGGTCTGCAGAAAGGCGCGATCGAGCACTCTTTCATTCAGAAACAGGCGGAGGCGGGACAAAAGGCAGTGGGCGAACTCATCGACAAGAGCGCGCGTGAGTCCGACGCGGAAGTTTTCTTCGCTCCAACCATCCTTCAGAAAGCGACGCCAAACCACACTCCCGTCTCTCCCCAAACGGGCAAGAACTTTCAGTACGCGCTGGCGATCGGTTTGGGTTTGGGCTTAGCCCTGGCTTGGCTCGCGTCTCACCTGGATGAAACTGTGAAAACGCCGGATGACATCAAGACCGGAATCGGGCTCCCTCTTCTCGGAATGGTCCCGCGGGCGCGGGTTAAAGACCTCGATCTCTTTCTGCCCGAGGACGGACCCTCGACACGTCTCTTCGAGGCCTACCGGGTGCTTCGGACCAATCTGCTGCAAGGCGACAGATCGCCACAGAAGCATCGCCTTGTCCTCGTGACCAGTTCCCGCGAAGGCGAGGGGAAAACCACCACCACCTGCGGACTTGGGATCACATTGGCGCGCGCGGGCCTTCGGGTGTTGCTTATCGACGGGGACCTTCGCCGGACTTCTCTTTCTAATCGGTTGTCGGCCACGAAGCATCCCGGACTAACCGATGCCGCTCTGGGCAAGCGAACGGTCCAGGAATGCATCACGCGCACCGCGGTGAAAGGGCTCGACGTGTTGCCCTGCGGGGTGCGTCTTTTAAATCCAGCGGAGATGTTGAATCACGAAAGCCTTGCCTCGGTGATCGACGGGATACGGAGAGAGTACGACTGGATCCTCTGCGATGCGCCACCCGTTCTCGCCGTGGCCGACGCCGCGATTCTCTGCCGGCTCGCCGACTCCGTCCTTCTGGTCGTCGGCGCCAACACCACTCCGGTCGGTTCCGTGCAGGCAGCACTCGAGCAACTCAGTGCCGTGGGAGCGAACGTCTGGGGAGTTGTCCTTAACAGCGTCGACCTCGCCCGCGATTCCCATTACTACAAGTACTACTACTCATCGCATTACGACGATTACTCAAAGTCCGGCAAGCGGCTTCCGGCGAAGTTCCCGAGCCGCCCGCTCCGTCCAACCGCTTAGAGCCCACGCGACTCAGACCTCCGTTGGTCGGGGCGCTCCAAAAGACGCGGCACCCGCGCAGACTGCAGCCGCGATCTCAGCCTGAACGACCGGAGTGGTGTGCGCGCCCAGGGACCCAAGCGACTGGTTCTTCAAGTCAATCCATTCCTGGTTGGCAGGCTCGCAGTCCAGTCCGATCGAAGCAAGACGAGCGACGATCCAGGGAGACCCGATGAGCCGCGCCATCTCCAACCCCTCGGAGACACTCCGGGGCGTCCGCTGGATTCTCGCCGTGAGGAGGAGCGCTTCCGCCAGCAGGACGTTCAAAGAGTTGGCACTCGCGAACTCGTTGACTGAGACGCACGCCGAGAGAGCGCGACCAGGATCCTCCCACGCCAAGGCCTCGATCGCCACGAGATCTGCTTCCGCGGCCTGAACCAAACGACCTAGCGACTGGAGGCCGTCGCGGGCCGACGAGGCCAGAACCAGCGCCGGCTCGGCGCCTCCCCTGCGAAGACTGATTCGAGCGTCGAGCACGTCCGCCTGCAGCGTCGCGAGCCGGACGAAATCGTGAAACGGCCGGCGCACCAGGTCCAAAGCCGATCGGACGGATGAGGTATCAGTGGTGGAACCTTCGAGCTGCTGCGCAAGGGCTGCGCGTGCGAACTGCGCGCGCAGAGGGCCGAAAGGTTGGACCTTCTCGGCTAAGGAAAGAAGGTGCGCAAGCTCCTCGACGGCTTGCGCCAACCGGCCTGCGACCATGTGGATACCGCAGGCCATGTAGGCGCGCTCGAACGCCAACGCGGGCTCGAGATCGATGAGCTCGCTCTGTCCGAGCCATCCAAGGGCCTGCTCGCAATCCCCCGTCCGCAAGTAACAATGCGCCATGCGGATCCGGTTGCGGACCACTCCCGCGGCGTTGCCCGATCGGCTGAGCCACTCGTTTTCCTGTCGCGCCTGAACAAGCGCCTCGTTCAGATCTCCTTCACGAAATCTGATTTCCGAGATCCCGCCATGAGCTAGAGCGGCGATGCCGTAGGCCTCCGCGATCTCCGTCGTTTCTCTGGCCTGGCCAAGCCACGACAGCGCCTGCTCACGACTTGATCCGGCGACCGCGTCGGCGGCACGGATCAGCATGCGGGCGCGCGATAGCGGATCGGTGGCCACGGCAAGTTTGCCCTGGATCGAGCTCAGGCCCACCATCGCGGGACCGTCCGCGACGTCGCATTCCACCTTGAGCAGCAGGGCGTCGAGACCAAGACTTGCGGGAACACCGCCCTCGCCCCCGGCTTGGCCGATCGCCTCGGCCTCCCTTCGGGCGGACGCGGAGTCCCCCGCGTCGAGGAGACATCCTCCATATTCCAGATGGATGCGGGCGCTGAGTGCCTCGGAGCCGGCCATGAGCGAGGTGGTGAGAGCCCTCTCGAGTTCGGTCCGAGCCTGCTCGAAATGGCTCAGCACCCGCTCGACGGCGCCCAGTTCCATGGTGGCTCGGCAGAGCCTCGACATATCGCCAAGATCCGCGGCGTTTTTGTTTGCATCGAAAGCGAGCCTCCGGGCGACCTCATGCCGTCCCATGCGCCTTGCGATGGCGGCTAGCGCCAGGTCGCAGTCGATCACCGTCGTCGCCAGATCGAGAGCCAGGGCCAAAGCGCGCGCCGCTTCGAGCTCCTTCTCCGCGCCGTGAAGGTTCTCGGCCGCGGCGTAAGCCTCGGCGAGCACCTTGTGCGACTCGATGTCACGCGGCCTCGCACCCGCATCAAGCGCGAAACGGCCCGCGATGCGCGCCGCCACTTCAGCGGCAAGAAACCGGCCGCGCGCCACATGAGTGCTCGAAAGACCAAGTTGAGCATCGACGGTCAGGAGGCGGGCCTCGGAAAGCTCCGCGGCCCGATTTGCGAACAGAAAGGCCTCCTCCGCCGCGGACGCCTGTTCCTGCGCCAAAAGCGCCTGACCCAGCGCGAGCCTGAGAGAGGCATGGAGGTCGGTGTCGTGGTAATCCTCAATCAGAGTCAGACCCCGCTCCGCATCGCTCTGCGCACGATCGGCGCGTCCTGTGTAGAGCGAAAGGCGCGCCGACAGAGCGCAGGCGCGCGCCGCGGTCGGTACGCTGAGATCGGCGAAACCATCGATCCGTTTGAGCGTTTCCTCGGCCTGCGGGAGGTTCGACAGAGCAAGGTGAAGCTGAAGTTCGACCAGGAGTCTTCCTGGCCCTACGCTCTTGTCCTCCGCTCGCAAGCCGCTTTCTTTTTCCAGAAGCGGACCCGCGTCGCGACCCCGCCCCATCGCAATCAAGGCCTCGGCGAGCGCCTCCACCAGACGCTGGTGAACGGGAAAGGTCGGTGCAAAAGCGCCGCGCGCTTCCGAGGGGAGCGAGGACATCGCTTGCAAGCCCTTCTCACACGCTTCCACGGCCTCTTGGAGTCGCCCAAGGGCGAGAAACGTTGACCCCTGTGCCGACAACAGATGCGCCAACTCCAGAGCGTCTTTGTCGGAGATCAAACTCTGCGCGGCGGCTATGAAGCCAAGGCCTGTCTGATGCCGGCCAAGACGACGAGCGAGGTCAGAGAGCGGAAGCAGCGCGCACGCGACCGCCGTGCTGTCCTTGAGGCCGGCGGCACGGCTGTACTCCTCCTCGGCGGCGAGATACTCGGCTTCAACGAGGTCCTGCGCCGATCTGGTGGCGAGCGGAACGGACCCTGTGATGACCGGGGCGCCCCCTTCCCGCAGAATTTCGATCCGCTCCAGGGATTGAGTGAACTCACGTTCCATGAGGCGTTCGCCGCCTGCGCGCGCCTCGCGTTGTCCCAGCATGGCGGTCGCGCGTGCCTCGTCCAGACGCAGATGGCTGATCGCGATTTCGGCGCCGACCTTGATGGCTTCGAGACGGAGGACCCCCGTCTCCGCGGTGTCGAATTCTTCAGCCGCGATGCGGCTCCGATCGAGCGCGCCGGAGACGTCGCCGAGCGCCTCGCTGCAACTGGCCCACACGAGCATCGCTTCGCCGGCCACCGACGCCTCGCCCGCGTAGCGATCATCCCGCACGGCCTCGACCGCGCAGCGGGCGAAACGAAAGGCGTCTTCATGCGAACCCGCGGCGAGAGCCGTCCTCGCCGCCACCACCGCGAACGGTGCCGCCGCAGTCGGGTCGTTCGCGGCGTTGAGATGTTCGTAGAGCTGGGCCGCGGCTTTGTCTGGACGCTTTGTTCTCAACTTCAGCTGATCGGCCACGCGCCGGTGGAGGCCCCTGCGCTTCAGAGGCGGAATCCCACGGTAGACAACGTCTCTGAAAAGCGTGGAACAGAACGCGATGCGGGCCTGGCTTGTCTCCCCCTCCTCCCGGAAGATGCGTCGCGCGATCAGGGAGTCGATCCGGTCTTCCACTCCGGTCGCGGGGTCGAGTTCACACAGCACGTCGGGATTGAAGACGCTTCCCAAGACCGCCGCAGTGACCAGAACGGCGCGATCGGGATCGGACAGCGCGCCGATGCGGTCTTCGCACAGACGGCGCAGCGAGTCGGGCATGTCGATTTTCGTCCCGAGCCCCGAGACGTCCTTCAGTTGGTCGGTCTCGATGAGCGAATTGACGAGATCAACGACGAAGAGCGGATTCCCACCGCTTAGATCGTGGACAGCATGGACCGCTTCCGGCGGCAACTCAGCCGTGGTCAGGTGCTCCATCAGTTCGCCGGTTTCCACTTCGCTCAAAGGAGTGAGTGCTATCCGCGTGACCCGCCGTTCGCCGCCGAGCGCCTTCAACAGCTTGTGAAGGGCATGGTCCTTGTCCATCTCCCCGAGCGCATAGGTGCCAACGAGAAACAGTTTGGCCGCGGGCCTCCTCCGGAAAATGTAGTGCAGAGCCTGAATCGAAACGTCCGCCTGATCGAGGTCCTCGAGAAACAGCACGAGCGGTGTGACATCCGCGATTCGACCCACGGCATTGGCGATCAGATCAAGGGCCGCAGCACCCGATGGCGGCCCTTCGTTCGACGAAATCTGCGCGGCCGGAGCGCCTTCGGGAATCGCAATCTGTGGAAAGAGACGAGAGAGCCCGGGCAGGAGATCGCCAAGGACCTCCGTCGGACGAACCTCGGGATCCAGACACACGCCGCGAAGGAACTCGGACAGAGCATCCCCAAAGGCCTGGAAGGGACTCGATGGGTCGCTCCGCTCGACGCACCTGCCGGAAAGCACGGTAGCGCCGCGACCGCGCGCGAATCTCGAAAGCTCCGACAGCAGCGTCGACTTTCCAAAGCCGGTGTCGCCTTCGATGAGAGCAAGGTGCGCGACCCCGTTCAGAGCGCGACGCAAGCTCAACGTCAGATCGAGCCACGCGTCCTTGCGCCCGACCATCTCTCTGCGCTCGGATTCGCGTTCGGCGGATCCGGGCGGTTTTCCTTCCCTCAGTTCGGTCGCATGTTCGTTCAGGGCCGCGGCGAGCGCTCCGGCGGACCGCGGACGGGCGAGGGCCGTCTTGGCGAGACAGTTGAGGACCAGAGCCTCCGTGAGGGCGTCCACCTTGGGGTTGAGACTTCGGATGCCCTTCGGCTCGGCATTCACGATCTTCATCAGGATGGAATTGGGATCGCCATCGAAGGGAAGCTGCCCGGTGAGCGCTTCATAGAGCACGGCGCCTAGCGAATAGATGTCTGAACCGGGCCCGATCGGGCGGCTGAGAATGCTCTCCGGGGGAAGGTAGACAAGTGTTCCAAATATGGAGTTGGCATCGGTCAGGCGGGAATCTTTGTTCGCGAGGGAGATGCCGAAGTCCATCAGCTTGGCTCGACGCTTTCCCTTCTCGCCAAACACCATGATGTTCTCCGGCTTGATGTCGCGGTGCACGATGCCCTTCGAATGGGAGAAGGCGAGCGCTTCCGCGACCTGACTTCCAAGCTCCAACAGTTCGTATACCTCCAGGTCGGACGCTTCGATGTGCTCGCGGAGACTCTGGCCATCCACGAAAGACATGACGAAGTAGGAACCCTCCTCCGTCCTGCCGATATCGAAAATCTGAACGATGCCGGGATGGTCCATCTTCGCGATGGCGCGGGCCTCGCGGTCGAAGCGCTCCTGCGACTCGGCATCGAGCTTCTGCGAACGCAGGGTCTTGATCGCGACCATGCGATCGAGGATCGGATCGCGCGCGAGATAGACAATCCCCATCCCGCCGCGTCCCAGCTCCCGGGTGATTTCGTAACGACCGGCGAGCTTGAGCGGTTCCACTTTCTCCCCGCGCTAAAGCCTGAATTGAATGACGAGTGTCTTGAGCGTCTGGCTGAGTTTGTTGAGATCGCTCGCGGTGCTCTCGATCTGCCGCATGCCGCGGGCATTCTGATCGGCCGCGCTCCGGATGCTTTCGATCGCCGTGCCCACTTGTTCCATGCCGATCGCCTGCTGCTGACTCGACACCGAGATGTGGGTCACCGCGTCGGCGGAGGCCGCGATGCCGGTGGCCAGAGCGCGAATCGTCTGCCCGGCGTCCAGGGCCTGCCGGGTCCCCGCGTCCACCGACTTTCTACCCTGGTCGGTTGCCTGGATCGCGACGCCCATCGCCTTTTGTATGTCGGCAAGGATCGAGCGTATTTGCGCGGTCGCCGCTTTCGATTGAGTGGCCAGCATCCGCACCTCGCTTGCGACGACGCCGAACCCTCTGCCCTGATCGCCTGCTTTCGCCGCCTCGATCGCCGCGTTGATGGCGAGGAGATTCGATTGTTCCGCAAGCTCATTGACGGAGTTGGTGATGTCGCCGATGGTCGCGGTCTGCTCGCCGAGCCTCGCCACGCTGTCGGCGATCGACTGCATCTGTTCGCCGATGAGGGTCATGCCGGTGATCGCCTCCTCCACCGCGCGCTCGCCATCCCGCGAGACGAGAGCCGTCTTGTTGGCCTCGTCCGACACTTCGCGGGCCTTGCGCCCCGCGGACTGAGCCATCTCCTTGACCTCTTCCACGGCACTCGCGGTCTGCATCACGGCGGCGCTCGTTTCCGCGACGCTCGCCGAGAGCTGGGCGGTCGCCGCCGCGATCTGGG
>JBDTQB010000015.1:0-29569 GCA_039932395.1 Vicinamibacteria bacterium
CTCGGAGTGCTGGGCGGCGCGGTCGGCGTCCTCGGAAGCCAGGCGATGCTCTACGGCGTGTCGCATACGGCCGGAGTCGCCGACATCCTGGCCGGCATCGGCCTCTCCGGTCTTGAACTCAAGCCCGACGTCGCAGCGCTCGGTTTCGCGATCGCCGTGGTGCTCGGATTGGTCGCGGGGCTCGTGCCCGCGCTCACCGCCTATCGCGCGAAGATCACTGACATTCTGAGGACCGTCTGACCATGGCGTTGCCCATCTCCTACAACATCCGAAACGTTCGTGTGCGCTGGCAGGTCACTCTGCTCGCGATCTCCGGCATCGCTCTCGTCGTCGCGGTCTTCTCGGTCCTGCTTTCGATGTCGGCCGGCTTTCAGGCAGCGCTTCGTTCCACGGGCCGTCCCGACAACGCGATGATTGTTCAGCGCGGCTCCGCTTCCGAGCTGACGTCGGGCATCGGCATCGACACGCGCAACATGATCATTGCTGACGAACGGATCGCACGGCGCCCGGACGGCACACCGCTCGCGGCCTGGGACTGGGTCGTGGTCATGAGCCTGCCGAAGGTCGACAACGGCGGTCCAACCAACGTCACGCTGCGCGCGGTCATTCCTGCGGCGTTCGAGGTGCGCGGCGGCATCAAGATCATCGAAGGCAAGAACTTCCAGCCTGGTCTTGACGAAGTCATCGTCGGCAGGAAGATCATGGGCCGCATCGAGGGCCTGAAGGTCGGACAGCGACTCAAGTACATGGACAAGAGCTTCACCGTGGTCGGCGAGTTCGAGTCTCAGGGCGGCGCCTTCGAGAGCGAGATCTGGGGCGACTTCGACGTCATGGGTGCGATGTTCAAACGGGGCGCTGGTTCGAACTCGCTCGTGGTTCGCATGAAGGATGCGTCGCAGGTTCCGGCCCTCGACAAGTGGATCCGCGCGCAGCCGCAGATGCAGCTACAGGCATTGCCCGAGACGAAGTACTACTCGGATCAGGCCGGGCCTCTGGCCCTGATCCTCAAAGGTCTCGCCGCCTTCGTGGCCTTCGTCATGGGCGTGGGCGCGGTGTTTGGCGCGATGAATACGATGTACGCGGTCGTCGCATCACGCACCCGTGAGATCGGCACCCTGCGCGCGCTCGGCTTCTCCCGCTTCGCCATCCTGTCTTCATTCGTGATGGAGTCGGTGTTCCTGGCCTTGACGGCGGGCTTCATCGGCATCCTGCTCGCGTGGCCGATGAATGGCTTCTCCACCGGCACCGCGCAGACCCAGAGCTTCAGCGAAGTCGCGTTCTCGTTCCGGATCACGCCGGGCATCATCGCGACGGGCATGATCTTCGCGGGGATGATGGGTCTCATCGGTGGTCTGCTGCCGGCGCTGCGTGCGGCCCGCATGCCGATCACTCAAGCCCTCCGCGACGCTTAGGTCGTTTCCTGTCGGACGAACCGGTCCGGCCTGGAGGGCCGTTTCTACTGGGCGATGCCTTTGCCGGTGTGGCAATCGACGCACGTGGCGTCTTTGAGGTCACCCATGTCGATTGGATGGGTGAACTCCTTGCCCGCGATGCGGACCGATGACTTGCCTTCGCTTTGTCCGATCACCGTGTGACAAAGGGCGCAGTCCTTGGGGATCATCTTTCCCTCGGCCGTTTTCATCGTCCCACCGTGGCAGCGAAAGCATCCGGGGGACGAGAAGTGACCGATGTTGGAAGGGAACGTTTCCCAGGACGCCTTCATCTCCGGAAAGAAGTTCGCGTGATAGATCCGACGAAGCTCGTCGATGGCCTTGGCTATCTTCGGCTCGTCTGCCGCGGCGCTCGATGAACGGGTGGCCGCATAGAAGGTCCGCAGGCCGGTCGCGATCGAGACGTCGGCCTGCTCGGCCGTTTCATAGCGCGCCGCCAGCAGCTCGACCGAACGCTTCTTGAGAAAGGGGAGCGAAGAGTCCAATCGGCCGTGGAGGAGCGCCATGTTCACCGCGCGGTCCGGTGTCTCGAACGTGTGCCCTGTTCGATTGTGACAGTCGGCGCAGTCCATCACCCGGCGAGACGCCCGATCGCCAATCTCCTTCGTCACTTTGGGATCGTCGGTTCGATACTCCGTTACTTTCCCGTCGGGTTGAGTCAATCGAACCCAGGCGATGGTCTGGAAGTTTTCATCCAGGTAGCCGAATTCGATGTGTTTTGACTGGTGCGCGTGAATGCCCTGGGCCGAGCCATCGTCGCCCCGACCGCCGACGTTCATCAGCAGGTCGATCTGCCTTGGAGTGTTCGCCTCGTCGTAGGCGAAATGCGCGAAGCTGCGGACGATCTCCGGGCCCAGACGACCAGGCGCATGGCACGAAGCGCACGTCGCGCTGGAGTGGGGCAGATTCTGAAGCGCAGGTGGAATCGGCCGGCTGTAGGTGTTCGTCACCGCCTTCCACAGCCGTCGAACTCCGGACGTCTTCGCCTCGACGTACCCCGAAGCACCCGGTCCCACGTGACAGTCGACACACTTCACCGCGGAATGGGGAGAGACCGCGAACGCGGTGTGTTCAGGAGACATCGAGGTGTGGCAGGCCGACCCGCAAAACGGCACGGATTCGCTCACTTCGTAGGCGTGATAGCTGCCCACCGCGGACAGGGGGAAGAAAAGCGCGGCCCCCACCGCCAGAATCACGAGAAGGCGACGCGAGGACGCGAGATTGAAGTCCCAGATGGGAAATCGCTCAAGCGAGGCGGCATCGCCGCTCCGCCTTCGAACCCTCTCTCGAGCCATCCCAGCGGCCACACCGAGGGCACCGCACAGCATGATCGCGGGGAAGACGACCCAGGCGAAGATTCCCCAATAGGGATTGCTGCGGGTTGAGAAATGATCAAAGGCCGCGAAGAAGACGATCCCCGCCGCGCCGAAGAGCGCGACCGCGCTCCCGGCCCAGCTAAGTTTGTTGTGAAATGAGCCGGGCAACAGGATCCCGGGCTACTTCTTCGTCTCGACGAAATCCTTCAGCCAGGCCACGTCGACTTCCTTCGCCTTGGTTTCTTCCTTGCGCTTGAGCAGGTAGCTCCCACGCTCGTTGTGGGTCACCTTGCCCTTCGCCGGCAGTTTCTCATTGTGGCAATAGGCGCAGGTGGTGGCAGGGAAACCGGCCTCCTTTGCCTTTTTCTGGATGGGCAACGAGGCCCGGCTCGGAACCGCGCCGGCGATGAGCATCAAAAAGGCAAGGCACGGCGGAATCATTTTTCGCATGACGGGGCTCCTTCAAATGGCCGTTTCGCTACGATGTCGGCCCACATGGTGTGAGAGTATCAGGCTGTTATGAGCCAAACGCGATGAGCCGAACGACCCTATCCGGTGATGCAAAGGACTCATCGCGCCCGCGCCGCACGGACCTGTTGGATCTCCTCGCCGTAGGAGATCCTCCGGCCTTCGCGGTTGACGACGCTAACCGGATCGTCTTCTGGAACAAGGGCGCCGAGCGGCTGATGGAACGGTCGGCCAGTCAGGCGTTGGGCCGTCTGTGTCACGAGGTGTTCTCCGGGCGAGATCATTTCGGCAATATCTACTGCCACCAGACTTGCGCCGCCGGTGCTGCGCTGAAAAGAGGCGAGTCCGTCAATCGCTTCGAGATCACGATAGGTGGACGACCTCAGCCGCGATGTTTCGGCTTCACGATGGTCGAAGTCCCGGGCACCCGGCCGGGATTCGGAACCGTCGTGCATCTCATGGATCAGGTCGACCGGGAGAGCCGGCTCGCCAGAGAGATCGCACGGCTGCGTGAAACATCCGTGACCGACCTTATCGGCGATAGCGGAAAGACCGCCCCGCTTCGGCGCCAATCAAAGTCAACACAGCGGACCGATCCGTCAGCGGACGCCGAGGTCCTGTCGGAGCGTGAAAACGAAGTTCTCAACTCGATTTCCGCGGGGCTGCCGAACAAGGAAATCGCGCAGAGGCTGGGGATCTCGGTGGCCACGGTCCGAAACCATGTTCAACGCATCCTGCGCAAGCTCGACGTGCACTCGAAACTCGAAGCCGTGTCGCTGGTATTTCGGACACGACCGAGCCCGCATGACAAAGCAGCCGCGTCCTTGTCAATCGTGTAGCGCCGCCAGGTTTCGAATCCTGTCCTTCTCTTCGGGACTGAACGCTGGATCGTTCAGGGTCTTGTCGAGATTCTCAGCGGAGAGCGCGGACGCCGCCCCGATCAGATCCTTCATGGTGTCTTCGATCTGGCCGACGACGTAGCCCCTGAACAGCCCCATGCGCATGATGGCATTGACCATGGCGTTTACGGGTGCGGTGAGAATCCGTATGTCATAAGTGATCCCTTTTGGATCCTTCACGCTGGGCCGGACACGAATGTCGACGTACGCCGAACCGTTGAGCTGCCAGAAGCCGAACTTGGATCGGCCCCAGCCGTAGTAGACGCGGCGCTCCTGCGCGCGGTCCTGGAACAGCATCTCCGCGTCGCCCGTCAGTTTGTCGTCACGTTCGGCATGAAACCGCTTCTGCGCCGCATCGGCGTACTTCATCACGTACTTCGTCTTCGAGAAGCGCGTGGCGAGACGAGCGGCAAGAGGGAGATCCTCCGCCAGATAGTCGAAGCGGGCCTCGCTGATCGGCGCTTCGCCGGCGATGTCATAGACAACCCTGTAGCGTCCTCCGAGAAACGGATAGACGAATCCACCCATGAGGGTCAGGGGCGACACTCCGTGAACGAAGAGGTCGCGGGACTCGGCGCATCGCGCGTCGTCGTAGGTCACTCCGCCAACCGGACGTGATTGGGCGGCGGTGCAGGTCGGGATAGCGACGTCCAGGCCACAAGCCTTCACCAAAGCGCAGACGGGCTTCGGATCCTCCGCCGCTCCGGCGAACGCGGCGAGAACAAGCAGCGCGAAGGTCGGGATCTTTGGTTTGATGACCGGCCGTGACTAGAAAAGACGCGAGATGTACACGTCCATCTGGTGCTTCCAGTACGGCCAGTCATGGCCGCCCTGCTCGCGCCAGTCGTCAAGATGATGAGGGACACCGCGCGCCGTAAGAATCGCCGACATCCTCCGGGTCGGGCCGCTGTCTTCGTACAGCCCGTTTCCCGTGGCGAGACGGATGTCGCACTGATGCAGATACTGGAGAATGTTCCAGTCCGTCAGGTTCGCCATGTAGTCGGCGGGATTGTTGAAGTAGAAGTTGTCGTCGTAGTAGCCATCCATGAACTTGCGAAGGTCATAGACCCCCGACAAGGCCAGGCAGCGGCGAACCCGGGTGGGATGCTTCAGCAGAGTATTGAGCGCGTGATAGGCGCCGAACGAAGCGCCCGTGGTTGTGATGGCGACGCCGCGCGTATTGCAGTGGTTCTCAATGAACGGAAGGATCTCATTGGCCACGGTGGAGTCGTACGCCACTTGGAATTTGGCCCGGTCCGCCGGATGAATGTTCTTGTTGTTCCAGGACTCGTTGTTCACCGAGTTGATGCAGAAGAGTTTCACGCGACCAGCCTGCAGATGATGACCAAGCGCGTCGATCATTCCCTGACCTTCGTACTCACGCTCATCGCCGCCGCTCGTCGGAAAGACGAGGACGGGCTGGCCGAAATGTCCGTAGACCCGGACTCGAACCTCGGTCCCGATGCGTTCCGAAAACCACCGATGCGTTTCGTTGCTCATGCTTGAAGCCTCAGATTGATAGAGGCCCCAAGTCTCTCATCGTTGCTCCGATGAGAGACCCAGGCGGACGCGGCAGGTTCCTAGCGCAGCAAACGGCGCGCGGTGGTAGGCGGCGGAACGAGGGTTTCGAGGAAGCCGCGGTTCGTCTGCGTCTTCGACAAACGATCGTTCAGGAACTGCGCCGCTTCGGTCGAGCTCATCTCGGCGAGTGCGCGGCGCAGCGTATGCCGCTGTCGCAACTCGTCGGCCGTCATCAGCAACTCCTCGCGACGGGTGCCGGACTTCAGCACATCGACCGCGGGGAAGATGCGCCTCTCGGCGATCGAACGGTCGAGGATGATCTCCATGTTCCCGGTTCCCTTGAACTCCTGGAAGATGACTTCATCCATGCGCGAACCCGTTTCGATGAGTGCCGTGGCGATGATGGTGAGCGATCCGTTGCCTTCGCAGGTGCGCGCCGCTCCGAAGAACTGACGCGGGAACTGCAAGGCGCGGGAATCGACGCCGCCGGACATCGTGCGTCCGCCCGGACCCGTCTCACGATTGCTCGCACGGCCAAGACGCGTGAGCGAGTCGAGGAGGATGACGACATCCTTCTTCGCTTCGACCATGCGCTTCGCCCGCTCGAGACAGAGACGCGCGAGACGGATATGCGCGTCCGACGCCGAGTCGGATGTCGACGCCAGGATCTCCGCCGCGGAAAGAACCCTCTTGAAGTGCGTGACTTCCTCAGGCCGCTCGTCGACGAGCATGAGCATGAGATGCGCTTCAGGATGGTGCTTCACGATGGCGAGCCCGATGTGCTCGAGGATCGTCGTCTTGCCGGCTTTGGGCGGGGACACAATCAGCCCGCGCTGACCCTTGCCAATCGGGGCAACGAGATCAAGCACGCGCAAAGTGAGTTCCGCACCCGGCTCATCGGCCAGGTGGAAAGCTTTTTCCGGACTAATAGACGTGAGATCCGCGAAGTGAGGCAGTAACTTGTACTGAGCCACATCAAGACCACTGGCCTTTTGAATTTCTACGACGACCTTGACGCCCGAGGCTTCACGACAAAGACCCTCGATCTGCGTGCCATCGCGTAACGCGTATTCCCGCATTGCGGCCGGGGGAATCACCACGTCTTCACGCGAGGGCAGGTAGTTCTGATTCGCCTGCCGTACAAACCCGCCAACGTTTTCAGTGACTTCGGCGATCCCAAAGAACGGGAACGTTTCGCCTTCGGTCGGAACCTGAATCTGTCGTGGATCCCTGACTGACCCGCGGGAACCTTGCTGCTGGTTTCCCTGTTGTCCGGGATTCCCTTGCGGGTTTCCCTGGGCGGGCCAATCTTGCCTGTTGCGTCGATGTCGTCGCCTTGAGCCTCGCCTCATTGGACATTCTCCAACAAGACCCGGCTCCCAAGCGATAGGAGCATCGCAACCTCCAAGGCTGAGAAACTTAGCACAGGTGGCAAGCCATGACTATTTTCACCTTCGGGTATTCGCACAAAGACGGTGCACGGTCGGAGGACGACCAAGAACTGAGGGTCGCTACGGATTGAAAGCGACGCCCAGGCTTCGGGCGGACATGGCCAGTGCTCGATCAGCAGACCAAAGAAATGCGCCTTCGACGAGAGCTGAGGCCAGAAGATGTGCGTCCACCCAGCCGATTCCTTTGTGCTCGAGACGCCGGTGATTAATAAACGCGAGTACCTCCGCGTGCTCCTGGACGCGCGCTTCAGGAAGCCGGCTAAAAAGCGTCGCTTGGCGTTCAGACAAACCACCAAGAGCGAGTTCTCCGAGGACGAAGGGATGCACCAACACCGCTCCTTCATCCAGCAGAACCCCCAAGCCACGGGCGGAAGCGACACCCGCGAAGTACTTTCGCCAGATCGAAGTGTCGACCAGGATCGCGGTCATGAATCCACTTTCCGCGTCAGGAACGACGACGCGGAACTTTCTTCAGATTCGGAATCTCTCCAAACAAAGCCTTGAGTCGCTTGCGCGCCTCCACGGCGAGAAGCGCCTCCAAACCCATTTGTACGACCGCGGTCTTAGATTTGGCGCGGGTCTCCCGCATGGCCTGACTCAGCAGATCAGGGTCCAGATCAAGCGTCGTTCTCATGCATAAGAGTATGCATGATCTCTATGCTATTTGGAATGGCGAGGTCCGTGAATCAGCGCCGCGACCGGGACGCTTCCAGCCTGAGACGTCTTTTATGCTTCGGCGATCTCCGTGAACGAGACCCGCCTCGATCCATTCCCCAGGCTCTCCAAAGATGCTCGCGCCGTGGCTCGCGCGATGGCGTTGCAGTGGTCCTTTCGGTCCGCTTCCTCCAACATGAAGCTGCTCCGGGAACTCGGCGCCACCAACGCCGCCGGCCGGCCATTCGGTGTCGACGGCGTGAAGATCGCTCGTCAAGATTTGCGGCGCGCCGGACTTGTGCTGGACCGTGGCAACGATTCCGGATACCTCCGTCTGCGGGACGATGTGCGCGCAGCGGTCTATCGCCAGTTACTAGATGACACAAAAGCCGCGGAGCTGCTTCGTGCACTCCTTCGAGCAGAGGTGCCAGATCCCGGCCTAAGGTTTTACGGCTTCGGGAACTGGGACCCTGCGGCTACGGTGGCCATTGTCCGCCTCGAATTTCTCTCCGGCGCCACCACCACCCGCATCAACGATTTGCGTGATCGCGCAGCCGTCGGTCATGACTGGGGAGATGTGCTCCGAGAGGCTGTGCTGGAGCCCTTCGACGCGGAGTTGTTTGACCGCATCAGTCCGGATTGGCGTTTCGGTCTCGCCGCGTACGGCCTTGCTGAGTTGTGCTCTACCTGGAGGCCGGCCGCTCTCCCGTTGAGGGATTGGGCGCTGCGTCGTTTGGAGATCGAAGGCAAGGACCTGCGCGAGGGTCTTCGCATTCAGATTGCGGAGATGCTGCTCTATCAGGGCGACGTCGCCCGCGCCGCCGACGTACTCGCGGGGATCAAGGGCGGAGCCGCCGAGGCGCTACGCGCCGCAGCGAAAGTCGTGGAGGGACGTTTCGCCGAGGCGCAGCCCGAGTTTGAGTCCGCGTTCAAGACGCTTCAGGTCGAGCACGGTGCGCGCAGGGGCCTGCTGCCCATGCGCGTGGCGTGGCTGTATTCGCTGGCCTTGTTGGCGCAGCAGACGCCCCAGGCTCTCGCCCTCGCGAAGAAGTTTTGTTTGCGCGAATCGGGCCGCAAGAACCCGCTGCCTTACGAGCCGTGGGGCGCTTGGACGCACGTGATCTCCGCGCGTTTGGGAGATGTTTCCTTTGATCCCGATGCATTGCGTCTGCAGTCGAGGCCCAACCATCTCGTTTGCTGGGGCGACCTGTGGCGCTCCCTGCTCCGCGCGTGGCTCGGTGCCGAAACTGTAGGAGATGAAGGCAAGGAGCGCGACGAGAGGGCGGCAATGGTTTCCTTGCTCCGAGAGCGCCTGAGCGTTTGCGGCTTTGTCTGGCTCGACCGTCAAATAGAGGCAGCCGAGCGCGTGTTCTCGGGCGGAAAGGCTCCCGAACATTTCTTCGTTGCCGGAGCACAGGAGAACTGGCGCGCGGTGCTCGTCTCGTTACAAGCGCTCGGCGGAGACACGCCGCCGGTCGCGGAAGGCCGGGCCACGCGCATCCTCTGGGCCGTGAGTGTCGACAAGCAAGGCGCGCTCGAAGACATCGTGGCCATGGAGCAGAAACGCGGCGTTCGTAGCTGGAACCAGCCGAAGCCGGTTCCCTTGGCCCGCCTAGTCAAGAATCAGAAGCTTGGGCCGGAGGATGTCAGAGTGGCCCGCGCCATCCGCTCCGACCGCCACGCTACGAGCCGACTGAGACTGGATCTCCCGGCCGCCATCGCGGCCTTGGTGGGTCACCCTTTGGTCGTGATAAGCGATGCACTTGAGACCATGGTGGATGTGGTCGAGGGGACTCCCGAACTCGAAGTCACCAGGAACGACGACGGATTCGTCGTTCAAGTGACGCCGCCCATGCGAGAACATTCGGGACGCGGCGAGCCCTTTTACCTCGAGGAATCAGATCGGCGGGAACGCCTCGCGTTGCGCTCGATCACGGTTTTGCGCGATTCGCCCCAGCGTATTCGGGTGATTCGCCTCACCGACGCGCAGCGGCGCGCTGCGAAACTGGTGTCGGGGCGGTTCTCGGTGCCTTTGGCAGGCCACTCCGAGTTGCAACTGGCCCTGCGCTCGCTGTCCGGACATTTTCACATTCACTCCGACGACGTGGAAGGTGCGATCGAAGTCGAAGCCGAGTCACGCCTGCGCGCCGAGCTCACGCCTTCGGGGGACGGAATCGCGCTGCGGCTCGTGGTGGCGCCGCTTGGTCCTGACGGTCCGCGACTGATGCCGGGGAGCGGTCGCGCCCGGGTGATGGCTTCGATGAAGGGCGAGGCCCAGACCGCGCAGCGCGATCTCGAAACCGAGCGCGCCCATCTCGATTCGGTGCTCGCGGCCTTTGACTTTCTGGACCCTCCTGAACGGGGTGACATCTCCTGCGAGTGGGTCATTGAAGAGCCGGAACGAGCGCTCGCCACCATCGAGGCTCTTCCTAAGTTGACGGCGGTACAGTCGATCGACTGGCCGCGTGGAAAGTCGGTACGGGTCATCACCGTGGATGCCGCGCGGATGGCGCTTCGAGTGGCGACCGAGCGAGACTGGTTCAAGGTGGAGGGCGAGGCTCGCCTGGATGAAGGGCGTGTGTTTGAACTCGAAGCCCTGCTTGCCGCGGCTTCCGGCAAGAGCCGCTTCGTCCCGATGGGACAGGGTCTGTATGCCGCGCTCACGAAAGAGCTGCGAGAGAAGCTCGTTGAACTTAAGGCCGTGAGCGAGGCGCATGCTGGCGAACTACGCGTACCCCACCTCGCCCTCGGCTGGCTCGACACTGTGCTCGAAGGTCTCGGCGCTGAAACTGATCGCGCGTTCGCAGGAAAAATCAAAGCCTTGCGCGCGGCCCAGGCAACGCATCCGAAGCCGCCGTCCATCGCCGCGGAACTGCGCCCCTATCAGGAGGACGGCTACGCCTGGGCCATTCGCCTCGCCCACTCCGGCTTCGGCGCCTGCCTCGCCGACGACATGGGGCTCGGCAAAACCATTCAGGCTCTCGCGGTGCTGGTCGCGCGCGCCGATGAAGGACCGGCACTCGTGATCGCCCCGACTTCGGTCTGCGGCAACTGGCTTGCGGAGACGCAAAGGTTTGCGCCGACTCTCAACGCCGTGATCTATGGCGACGGCGAGAGTGATCGCGCGGCGACCATTGAGTCGGCCGGGCCCCGCGATGTCGTGATCGTGTCTTACACCCTGATGCTGCAGGCGAAGGACGTCTTCGCCAAACGCGTCTGGCGCACTCTTGTCGTCGACGAGGCTCAAGCCATCAAGAACGCCTCCGCCAAACGGTCGCTCGCGGTCTTCGACCTGCAGGCCGACTTTCGCCTGGCCTTGTCCGGCACGCCCATCGAGAACCGCCTCGGCGATCTGTGGTCGATCATGCGTTTCTGCAATCCTGGACTTCTGGGCACGGTGGCCCGCTTCAATGAGCGCTTCGCAGCACCCATCGAGCGCGAGCGGGACCGCGACGCGCAGCGCATTCTTCGGCGTCTGATCGCGCCCTTCGTGCTGCGTCGAACCAAGTCGGAGGTCTTGCAGGAACTCCCTCCGCGTACCGAACTCGTGTTGAGTATTTCGCCCGAGCCCGACGAGGCCGCTCACTACGAGGCATTGCGCCGTCAAGCTTTGAAGGAATCCGAGCAGGCGGTCACCACTGCACCGAAGGGCCAGGCGGGGTTCCATATCCTCGCGCAATTGACGAGGCTTCGTCGCGCCGCCTGTGACCCGCGCCTTCAGAGCCCCCATCTCGGCATCGTGGGAGCCAAGGTACGGGCCTTTGCCGAACTCGCGTCGGAGCTGGTGGCGAACGGCCATAAGGCGCTGGTCTTCAGTCAATTCGTGGATTTCCTCACGCTTTTGCGCGCGCCTCTCGATGAGGCAAAGATCCCCTACCAATATCTGGACGGCGCCACTCCTGCCGCGGAGCGCACCAAGCGCGTCGCCGCATTTCAGAGAGGCGAGGGCGATCTTTTCCTCATCAGCCTCAAGGCCGGGGGCTACGGTCTGAATCTGACCGCCGCCGACTACGTGGTCATCGCCGATCCCTGGTGGAATCCCGCCGCGGAGGATCAGGCGATGGGGCGGGCTCATCGCATGGGCCAGGCGCGTCCCGTCACCGTTTATCGGCTCGTGAGCAAGGGCACGCTGGAGGAGCAGATCGTCAAACTCCATCATGACAAACGGGCGCTCGCTGAGGGCGTGCTCGCCGAGAACGCCGAAGGCAAGGTGGTCCCGACGCCAGAGGAACTCATCGCATTGATGCGGCACTGAGGGGCGTCTCCCGCCCCCGCGCTCTCTATCACGTTGAGAGAAAACGGCTCGCCGGACGGGCGCACGCCTCTACATCATCGTTTTCTCATCAAGAATGCACCGTTTCCTCAAGACGTAGCGCGCCTTCCGCGGCACCATGGCGTCACCGACATTGCATAGCGCGGCGTCGAATTCAAGGAGGAGAGGGAATCGTGGTGCTCAAAATCCAAACCCGCCGGATGATCAAGGGCTTCGTCGTGATCGCCGGGCTGGGTATCTTTTGCATCGCCGCGTTGCTCGGTTCGCTTTCCATTGAACGGGCCTCCGACATGACATTGCCGGCGCTCACGGGATCGTTCGCGGTCGGCCGCGCCACTTATGACTGGTCCGATGATGCGCACGCTGACCCGCTCGCTCAGGCTCCGGGAGCACGCCGCGAGTTGCTGGTCTGGATCTGGTATCCCGCCGAGCCCCGGCCTGAAGCCCCGATGGATGACTACCTGCCCGCTTCAACGAAAGCGCCGCGCGAAAGCGGGAACCGTGCGCCCCTGATCTTTCGACTGCTGACGCGAGATGCGTCCATGGTTCATGGGCACGTTACGCGGGGAGCCTCCTGGTCAAGGCGGCAGCGGTCGTACCCGGTGGTGATCCTGCGCGGTGGCGCGTCCGCGCCGGTGTCGAACTATTCAACCCTTGCCGAGGATCTCGCGAGCCACGGTTACGTCGTCGTCGGGATTGACGCACCGTTTCGCACCGGGCTCGTCGTGTTTCCCGACGGTCGGGTGATCGCAAGGACGCCGGAGAACAACCCGGAACTGTACTCGGGCCAGGAGTTCGTGCGGGTCGCCGGAAAGCTGATGGCCGCCTGGACCGCCGACCTCGGTTTCGTGCTGGATCGGTTGGAGCAGCTCAATACCTCGAACCAGTCCGAAACCTTCGCGGGCAAGCTTGACCTGACCCGCGTCGGAGTTTTCGGCCACTCCTTCGGCGGTGCCCAGGCCGCGCAGTTCTGCTCCGAGGATTCAAGGTGCAAGGCCGGGATCGATATTGACGGCGCTCCGTTCGGCAGCGTGATTCGCACGGGCCTCAAACAGCCCTTCATGTTTCTGCTCAGCGACCACGGCGATGCCTCATCCGACCCCGACACGCGCCGAATCAAGGCCGACATTCAATCGATCTACGACCGACTCCCTGCGGAGGCAAGGATGCGCGTCGAAATTCGTGGCGCGTCTCACTTCACCTTCAGCGACGATGGAGCGCTGCTGAAGAGCCGGATCGTTCGCGGGGCGCTGCGCGCATTCGGCAAGCTCGGCATCGATGGCAGGCGTCAGCTCGAGGTCACGGCGTACTGCGTTCACAGCTTTTTCGACACGCACCTCAAGAGCGGCGGAGCGAGCCTGGGAGGGGTCGGCTCTGCGCTCTACCCCGAGATTCGAGTGATCGAATGAAGCCCGGATTCTGGAAACTGATCAGGCAGCCGAGCGCTTTTCTTCCTCTCGTCATGTCCCTCCTGGCCCTCGCGGTTGTACTGGGTCATGTGGCCATGTTCGGCGCGGTCCGCGAGGCCGATGAGGGAACGCCGGCGCACATCTTCCACCTGCTGATCCTCGCTCAGGCGCCGATGATTGTGGTCTTCGCGGCCAGGTGGCTGCCCAAGGCTCCGGAACACAGTCTCCTCATTCTCGTTTTGCAAGCGGGCGGGGTGGTCGCAGCGTTCGCGCCCGTCTTCTGGTTCAACCTGTGATCGTTTGAGGAGTCTGAAAAACTATGACAAGACCACGTATTCCCGGCCTCAAATTGATGTGGATCTCTCTGACCAGTCTCATGGGATGTCACGGCGTCACGCCGGCCACCCCCCTTTCCCAGGCGATTGTCGCGGGAGATGTGAAGAAGGTCGAGGCGCTGCTCAAGGCCGGGCAGTCCCCCGATGAAGGTCCGGTCCTGCCCATCGTCTGGGCGGCACGCGCGGGGCAAGTCGACTCCATTCGCCTGCTTGTCGCCGCGGGCGTTGATGTCAACACGATGGATGACGGCGGCAATCGATGGACACCTCTTCAACATGCCCTGCACAAGCGTAAGAGTGACGCGGCGCGCGCGCTGGTTGAAGCAGGCGCGGACGTTTCGCGACACTCGGCGGGTCAGATGCCTCCGCTGATGATGGCCGCGGGTTATGGAGATCTGCGTTCCGTAAAGATGCTCCTCGATCACGGTGCCGATGCCTCGTTCGAGTTTCAGCCCGGCATCACTGCGACGTGGGCCGCGGCTGGAGGAATGACGCTCGCCGACCTCACCGATGGACCTCCAATGGGAACCTGCTTTCCGGAGATCGTGCGCCTGCTTCGAGAGAAGGCTCCAAATGTGCGCTTCCATCGCAACACGGAGACGCGGTTCCTGCGTGTGGTGGCGAAGAACGAGTGCGCGGCCCTCATCGAATCATTGACGGAGGGCGGGAGTTAGTGGGCGGTCAAAGTCGGGCCGGGCTCTGCGGCCTTCGGGTGAGGCCGTAAACGAGCCCCGCGCCAAAGAACAAACCTTCGCACGCTGAGAGCGCCGCCCTGGACGCCGCGCCGAACGCGGATTCGCCCATCCATCTTCCCAAGGGCGACAGGGACAGGTCGGAATCTTGAATCGCTCCAGTGATGACGTCGATGCTGGCGGCCGTGAAGTGCGCACCGAACAGACTTCCGAGCATCGCGCCGGCGCTGCAGGACAATGCGGTTATGGCGACAACGCGCAGGCGCGCCCGCGACCGGGGCGCCGCAAGCACCTGCCCTTTCGTCGCGAGGCCGTAGCCAAAGCCGGCGAACACCCCGATCCAGACGCCTTCGTATCCGCCGCCGACGGTGTTGAGCGACCGGTTGAGGAGGGCGGAGAAAACTTCTCCCACCGTGGCATGAGCGAGCGCGCCGAGCAATCCGCCCGAAAATCCCCCGGCCAGGGCCAACAGTGCCCAGCGTGACCTTCGAACGAGTGACTCCGCGAAAGAGAGGCCGAACCCGACGCCGAGGCCACCGGCAGCACCGACCAGAGTTCCCAGCGTGGCGAGAGCCACGATGACTCGCAAGGCGTGCGAGCTGTGCGATGCCATAACCAGCGTGACTCCTCCCATCACTCCCGCCGCGGCACCGGCGATGGCGCTGCCAAGGCTCGCCGATCCGAAGCGCGACACCGCGTAGCGAAACGCTTCCAGCAGCTCATCGGTTTGTGGCGGAACGGGCTCATCGCCTCGGGAAATGACTTCGCTCGGAAGCGCAGGTGCCAGATCAGCGAGTGAAGACTCTTCCTCGACGGCGGCGATCCATTCGTAGCCGTGCTTGGAGACGGTGCGGATATAGCGCGGTGCGCGCGCGTCGTCTTCGAGAGCGCGCCTCAGGAAACGGATAGCCTGCGCGATCGCCCCCTCGGTCACGATCTCGTCTTTCCAGATGTGATCGTAAAGATTGTCCTTGGTCACCGCGCGTCCGCGGTTCTCGATCAGGAACGACAGCAGGTCGAAGTAGCGCGGTGGAATGTCGACGCGCGCAGCACCTTTGAACAGAGCCCGGCTATGAGGGGCAAGGCGGAACGGGCCGAAGACGAGGCTGCTTGATTGGGAGGACGTGATCACTGGAGTCTAGGGCGAGGCGTGGCTCGAGGCTGCGTCCATATCGGAGCTCAACCAACCGGGTCGAACGGGTGCGGTCGCCTGCGCATCAGAAGCCCGGTACCATCCAGGGGAAGACGTAGGCCTGCATCAGGACCAGGACACCGACGAGGCAGGCGAGCGAGAGGCTGTGGAAGAACACGTAGCGAAGAATCGCGCCGGGGGACGCTGCGTCTCCCGTGGCGACGCTCGCAACCACGATGCTCTGCGCGTCGATCATCTTTCCCATCACGCCGCCCGATGCGTTCGCCGCCGCAGTAAGCAACGGCGACACGCCGATCTGTTGCGCCGACACGGTCTGGAGATTTCCAAAGAGGACATTCGACGACGTGTCGCTCCCGGTCAGCGCCACGCCGAGCCAGCCCAGGAGCGGCGAGAAGAACGGAAACAAAACTCCGGTGCTCGCGAAGGCGAGTCCCATGCTCGTGTCGGACCCGGAATAGCGCGTGGTGTAGCCAAGGGCCAGCATCGCGGTGATGGTGAGCAGCGAGTTCCTGACGCGAAACAGGGTCTGGCCGTAAAGAGAGATCAGGGCACGTGGCGAGAGACGTAGCGCCAGACCGGACACAATCCCGGCAAGCAGCAACCCAGTCCCCGTGGCGGACAACCAGTTGAGGTTGAACACCGCCGCCTCAGGCTCGGGCTTCGCGACCACCGGCGGAACGCGCACGACGGCTTTGTCGAGATATGGAATCGGAATGCGCGCGATGGACAGCCCATCGAGCGTGCTCTTCACCTGGGGGAGACCCCAGACGAAGACGGTGGCGGTGAGCAGAATCCACGGACTCCACGCACGCAGCGCTTGGGTGGAAGAAGGAGCCGCCTGAACTTCGGGCGGCTCCAGAACCGCTCGCTCATGATGAAAGCGCCAGACGGTGGTCGGCCGCCAGAAACGCAACAAGGCAAGCAGAAAGACCATCGAGACAATCGCGCCCGCGATATCCACGATCCATGGGCCATGGAAGTTACTGACCAGAAACTGCGTGATCGCGAAACTCACCCCGGCGGTCAGACACGCGGGCCACACTTCGCGCATTCCCTTGAAGCCTGCCATCACCGCCACCAGCCAGAACGGAATGAGCACGGAGAAGAAAGGAAGCTGACGGCCCACCATCGCCGAAAGATCCGCGAGTGGAAGATGAGTGACGGCGTTGAGAGCGATCAATGGCGTGCCCAGGCCTCCGAAGGCCACCGGAGCGGTGTTGCCGATCAGCGCGAGCCCGGCAGCTTCGAGCGGTCGGAAGCCAATTCCGATCAGCATCGCTCCGGAAATCGCGACAGGCGTGCCGAAGCCCGCCGCTCCTTCAATGAACGCCCCGAAGCTGAACGCGATCAGAAGCACCTGAATGCGGCGATCGTCGCTGATGCCCGCGATTGTCCGCTTCACGATTTCGAACTGACCGGTCTTCACTGTGACGTCGTAGATGAAGATCGCATTGAGAACGATCCATCCGATGGGAAAAAGGCCGTAGGCGACGCCGTATCCGGCGGCGGCGGTGGCCAGAGACGCCGGCATGTGAAAGAGACCGACGGCCACCAGCCACGCGGCCACTAGCCCGGCGAGTGCTGCGATGTGGGCTCGCACGTGGAAGAACGCGAGCAGACCGAGAAGAACGACAACCGGCAGAGCTGCGACGAGCGCCGAACTGAAAACGTCGCCCAGAGGCGCATAGTTCTGCAGCCAAGTCATCGTTGAGTCCGGGGGGGACAGACACGAACCCGTCCACCCCAGTCCCCCCGGCCTTCGGCTCGACGAGGGGTTATCAACGCCTGCCGCGCCGGAGTCAATCCGGCGCGGCAGCGAGGGAGTCGTCGAGCCTGCGGCCGAGTCATTCCACAGCGCTCTTCTTGCTGACGCGGATGGCCTTGGAGGCGGCCAGCCGTTCGCCGATCTCCTTCTCGCGACCTCGCGTGGTTGGTTTGTAGTAGGTCCGCCCCTTCAGGCTGTCGGGCAGACACTCCATCGCGGCGACCCCTTCGACCTCATCGTGCGCGTATTTGTAGCCCTCGCCGTAGCCGAGCGACTTCATCAACTTCGTGGGTGCGTTGCGGATGGCCGCGGGCGGAGGATCGGCTCGGGTTTCCAAGGCATCCTTGCGTGCCTCATTCCAGGCGGCATACACAGCGTTGCTGCGCGGCGCGGCCGCGAGATAGACCACAAGCTCGGCAAGTGCGAGGGCACCCTCAGGCTGGCCGATGAAGTGGACGGCTTGCTGGGCCGCCATGGCCAGGGTGAGCGCATGAGGGTCCGCGAGCCCAACGTCTTCAGATGCGAAGCGGACGAGTCGGCGCGCGACGTAGAGAGGATCCTCCCCGCCCTCGAGCATGCGGGCAAGCCAGTAGAGCGACGCATCGGCATCGGAGTTGCGAATCGACTTGTGCAAGGCGCTGATGAGGTTGAAGTGTTCCTCGCCGCTCTTGTCGTAGAGCAGCGCCTTGCGAGACAGGGCCTTCTGAGCCATCGCAAGATCGATCCGACCGGTCGACCGCGCCAGGGACGCGGCGATTTCGATCGCCCCCAGCGCGCGACGCGCATCGCCGTCGGTGACTTCGGAAAGGAACATGAGAGCGTTCTCATCAATCTCAAGTCCCAGTTCGCCAAGGCCGCGATCCTTGTCCTTCAGCGAACGGCGCATGAGGTCCATGACCGCGGCGCCGCTGAGTGGCTTGACCACCACCACGCGACAGCGTGAGAGCAAAGCGCCGACCACTTCAAACGACGGATTCTCAGTGGTGGCGCCAATCAGGATGACGTCGCCCGATTCGACGGCGGGAAGCAAGGCATCCTGCTGCGACTTGTTGTAGCGATGGATTTCGTCGATGAACAAAATCGTCCGGCGGCCCGTGTTCTTGCGTCGATGGGCGGCATTCGCCAGGACCTCACGCAATTCTTTAACCCCGGTCATGACCGCCGACAGCGCTTCGAAGTGATGCTTGGTCTGCCGCTTGATCGCATTCGCCAGCGTGGTCTTGCCCGATCCCGGCGGGCCCCAGAGGATCATCGAAAAGAGATCGCCGCCTCGTATCGCTTCGTGGAGCGGTTCCCCGGGTGCTAACAGCTGCTCCTGACCGAGGATGTCTTCAATCGAATCGGGCCGCATCCGCTCGGCGAGCGGAGCGTCCTTGCGCCGTTCAGCTTCACGCCTTACCAAGGCTGGCGCATCGGGCGCCTCTCCTTCTTCGAAAAGAGACGACGTGGTGGGCTTCCCCGCCATGTCAGCTCCGGGCCTTGAGGAAACGATCGATGGCGAGGGCGATGTGCTCGGACGCGCGACCGTCTCCATAGATCTTGCCTGGCTTCACGACGGGCGGCGTCTTCTCAATGGCGCGCAGGGCTCGGACGATGCGCTCCGACTTCGCTCCAACCAGTCGATTGGCCCCGCCCTCCAGGGTCTCCGTCCATTCCGTGGTGTCGCGCAAGGTGAGGCACGGCTTACCCATCAGAAACGCTTCCTTCTGAAGACCGCCGGAGTCGGTCAACACCGCGCGAGCCCCGAGACTGAGGCCGAGCGACTGGGCGTAGCTCACGGGTCCCATCACATGGACGTTGGCCGGAAGCGAGATCCTGAATCCTGCGAGCCGTCCCTTGGTCCGCGGATGAAGCGGAAGCACCACCGGATAGGGCAGACGCCCGAGAGCATCAAAAATCCCCGCGAGGCGAATTCGGTCATCAGTGTTTTCCTGCCGATGAATCGTCGCGAAATAGAAATCTCTCGGCAAGCTCATCTTCCGAAGCTCGGCCTTCGCCGCCGAAGTCATGCGGCGCAGGACGTCGGTCATCACGTCGCCCACGACCGAGACACCCTGGGTGATTCCTTCGCGGCGCAACTGTTCAGCAGACGCTTTGGTCGGACAAAAGAGCAGCGTCGAGACATGGTCCGTGACGCGGCGATTCACCTCCTCAGGCATCGCCATGTCGAAACTGCGCAGACCCGCCTCGACATGAGCAACCGGGATGTGCAGCTTCGCTGCCGCCAGTGCTCCCGCCAGAGTGGAGTTGGTATCTCCCAAAACCACGACGAGGGCGGGCTTGACTCGCAGCAATGCGGATTCGATCTGTCCAAGCATCGCGCCGGTCATGGCCCCGTGAGATCCGCCGGAAATATTCAGGTGGATCTGCGGCTTCGGTATCCCCAGCTCCCGAAAGAAAGCGCCCGACATCGCGTCATCAAAATGCTGTCCTGTGTGCAAAAGGGTGTGCCGGAAGCGCTTCCGCAGAGCGGCGACCAGAGGCGCCGCCTTCACGAACTGGGGTCGGGCACCCACCACGGTGAGAATTCTCATCATCAGGAAGAGCCTAACCGGCCCGACCCAACGCGGGTTTCCAGCGTCGACACTGGATAGACTCGCTCTTGTGAAAATTGCGATCACCGGTGTGGCGGGGTTTGTCGGCTCGAACCTGACGAAAAGGCTCCTGGACCGGGGCGACCACGTGCGAGGGATCGACGACCTGTCCCACGGCACCATCGAGAACCTCGGACCTTTGATGGACCATCCGCGCTTTCGTCTCGATCAGGGCACGATCCTCGACCCGACCGCGCTGAGCACCGCGTTTGGCGGAGCGGAAGTCGTCGTGCACCTGGCCGCGGGGAAGATTCCCCGTCACGGCGATGCGCTCGACACCCTGCTGATCAATGGCGAGGGCGGAATGAATGTTCTGCGCGCCGCTCACGAGTGCGGAGCCCGTCGCATGGTTCTCGCATCCACCTCCGACTGCTACGGCCGCAATCCTCAAGTCCCCTTCAATGAAGAGTCGGCCTCCGTCATCGGCTCGCCCAAAGTCCGGCGCTGGAGCTACGCGGTTTCCAAGATGTACGAGGAGCAGGCGCTTTTCGCCTTCCGTGAGCGCTACAAACTGGAAGGGGTCGCTCTGCGACTCTTCGGCGGATACGGCCCGAAACAGAACATTACCTGGTGGGGCGGCCCGCAATCCGTCTTCATCGGAGCGGTGTTGCGCGGAGAAGCGCTTGAAGTTCACGGCACCGGCCAGCAGACGCGCAGCTTCACCTTCATCGATGACATGGTGGAGGGCTTTGTTCGCGGCATCGACGAGCCGCAGGCGGACGGCGAAGTTCTGAACATCGGCATCGACCGCGAGATCACCATCCACAATCTCGCCCTGATGATTTCGCGCATGATCCGGCCGGATGATGAGCCGAACGTGCGCCTGATTCCGTACGAAACCTTCGGCCGCTACGAAGATGTCGAGAGACGTATTCCAGACGGCACGAAGTCCGAGACGCTCCTCGGCTTCCGCGCGCGCGTGAATCTTGAGGAAGGCCTGCCGAAGGCCATCGCGTGGCAGCGCGGAGAAATGCAGCGGCTCGGTCTTCTGTGATCCATGCGGTGGTTCCGGTTCTCAATGAAGAACCGAACGTCGGCCGGCTCGTCGAAAGACTGAAGACGGCGCTTCAGCCCTTCGCTCCTTATCGGGTCGTGTTCGTGGACGACGGATCGACCGATCAGACGGTGGCCGTCCTGAAGGCCGCCGGACCTGAGATCAGCGTGATTTCGCATCCCCAAAACCTGGGACCGGGTGCTGCCTTCCGGACGGGCTTCACCCATGTGCTTCCCATCCTGCAGCCAACCGATCTCGTGCTGACGCTGGAGGGCGATGGGACCAGCGACCTGGCGATCCTTCCGCGCATGCTGGGACGGGTGCGGCATGAAGACGACGACATCGTCCTCGCTTCGTGTTATCTCTTCGGCGGAGGCATCAAGGGAACCGCGGTGCATCGCGTCGGCCTGTCCCACGTCGCGAACGCTTTGATGAAGCAGACGCTCGGCCTCTCCGGGCTTGCGACCCTCTCCAGTTTTTTCCGGATCTACCAGGGACGCGCGATCCTCCAGATGCGCGAACGCTTCGGCGAGCGCCTGTTCGAATCGGATGGATTTGAGAGCCAGGTCGAGATTCTTCATCTCGCCTCCACGCTCCAGCTCAAGGTCTCCGAAGTGCCGATGGTGCTCGACGGATCGCAACGAATCGGCAAGAGCAAGATGAAGGTGCTCAAGACGTCACTTGCCTATCTGCGGCTGGTGGCTCGATACCGGTCGTGAACCGCGCGCCTCTGATCGCGGCAGCCGGCTTCGCGCTGACGATTCTGGGGCTATCGCTGCCGGTGGGCCCGGACATTCACATTCCGATCGGATCGGGACGCGGCCCCCTGATGATGTCGGGCCTGGGACCAAGCGAGGCGGCGACCGCACTTCTAGACGCGGAAGCAGCGGACGGAAGACGCGACTTCTACTTCCGACAGATCGAGGCCACATCCTCGACCGTCTCGATCCCGCTGCAGGCGAACGGTCCGTTCAGCCTCGGCGTGCGCGCCGACTCGACCATTCGAACGCGAGTGCAGATCCGTGTTCCGGGCGAGCAGGTCGCCGAAGCCTTCATCCCAACCGGTCCGTGGACCGAGACACGGATCGGTGACAATCTCAAAATGCGACAGCCGTCCTTCGATTTGACCTTTGAGGACGCACCCCTCGTGCGGCGTTCGGACACCGACAATTTCCGCCGCTATGTCGACGAGTTGGTTCTGCGGAGCAACGAGGGCTTCCAGATTCCTTGGTCGGCGAGGCTCTGCGCGGGACTGCTGGTGGTCTTGCTTGTTCTCGCCTCGCAGGCGACGCCTTTGTACGGGTTGACGCTTCTCGCCGCCGTGGCTGGACCCGCGGTGCTCATGCGGATCGCCCAACTGGAACCCGTGGGTCTTGCGTTGGCAGTGCCCCGGCTGCTCGGATTCGTGGTCCTCAGCTCGATGCTGACCGCCGGATTGTGCTTGGGGCTGAGCCTGTCTCGACCGCAGCGCGCCGCCCTCTTCCTTCTCGGCGGAGGCTTGGTGTTCGGATGCGGCTTCCTGTCGTTCCTTCCAAACCACTCTCCCGCCGACCTCGACATCCACATCTGGCGCACCGTCGACCTGGCCCAGGTGCCGACGACCTATGACGCGTGGTTGCGCTACGGTTCTCACTACCCGACGCCGTCCCAGATCCGTGGTGCGGCGACGGAGGCGCTCGGACAGGGTCCCGCGATTCCATATTCGCCGCTGCCTTACGTCTTCTTCTATGTGGCTCATGCGCTCGGACTCGATCTTCATTGGTCGATGAACGCGCTCGAGGCCACCGCACTCGCGGTGCTGCTGCCACTGGTGTTCGCCTTCGCGCGGATGGCATCTTCGTCGGATCTCGGCGGCCTCCTGGCTGCGACGTTGATGGCGCTGGATCTCGCCACCATTCACCATCTCGGCCGCGCGCATTCGCCCGCGGTCTTCGGAGGCGCCCTGGGCCTGGCAGCCCTTCTCGCTTTTGGCCTGGCTCTTCCAACGATTCGACGACCGGGGCAAATCCGAATCTCGGCGGTCCTGCTTGGACTCGGGGCGCTCGGTTATTCCAGCACGCCTTTGTTCTATGCACTGTTCGGCGTGGCGGCGCTCGCGTTGATAGCACTCCAGAGGGAGACGAGAGAGATGCTCGCCCCGGTTGCGATGACACTCGTGGCCGGCGGTCTGATCGCCCTGGCGCTTTTCTACGGGCACTACATCCCCGGTTTGATGAAGGGCGGATCAAACGGACTGATCGGCGATCCGTTTCCGGGAAGGTCTTTCTTCATCTTCCACAACGAATCACGACAGAGCCTGCGTTTGTGGCGGCTCGGATTATTCGTGCCGTTCCTCGCCGCGATTCCCGCGGCCTGGATTGTGATCTCGCGATGTTCCGCCATCGTGCGAACGTTCCTGCTCTCGTGGTTCGCGGCCTGGGCGGGAGTCATGCTGCTGAAGGAACCCTGGGCGCTCCCCTTGCTCCTGCGCTGGGCCAAGGAGGATTTCTACGTCGCTCCCGCCCTGGCTCTGGTCATTGGTATCGCGGTCGCGCGCGTGGAGTCGCGGTCACTGCGGATCGCACTCGCCGCCGCCTGCGTGATCACGGCGTTGTGCCTGCGAATCAATGACTACGGCTTCCACGCAGATACGCTTCGGTTCGTGAGATGAGTCGGCGCTTCCGCGACGCGGGCGCGATCGTCCTCCTCCTGTTGCTGGTGGGGAGTGTCTCGATCATCGCGCTCAAGCGCGCGCTTCCCGAACTCGGCTGGCCGGATGAGTGGATCTATCTGACCCTCGCCCGCAACATCGCGGAAAAGGCATCGCTCAACACGAATTTCTACATCGCCTCCAGCATCGATCTCATCGGCTACCCACATCACGACGTTCACCTCCCCGGGTACGCGTTGTCGCTCGCCGCGGTGGGATCGGCGCTTGGCTATACCTTTCGCAGCGCCGTCATGCTGAACGTCCTGTGTTTCGCCATCTCAGTGATCAGCGCGTTCGTTCTGGCAAGACGCTTCTTTTCCGTATCGCGCAGCCTTGTGGCCGCCGGCCTGGTCGCGCTGCTGCCTCCCTATCCCGGCTACCTGGCGGTGGTCTATCCAGAGCACGTCACCGCGGCGGCACTTTTGGTCCTGGTCGCGGCGGCGGCCTGGGTTGAGGGACGTGTCGCCACCTTCATCCTTGGATTTCTGCTGGGCGTCTCATTGCTCTTCCGTGAGACGCTGCTCTTCGCCGTGCCTCTCTTCGGCGGCCTGCTCGGTCTTCGCCGGACCCTGCGTTTCTTTGTGCCGGGCTTTCTTTTCGCGATGCTGACCGTGCTGCCTCCGCTCTCGACCCATCGCGCGGTTCATCCCAATGCCCTGTATCCGAGCGCCGTGACCGCGGCGCTTGAGAGCAGCGATCCCGTGGGTCGCCTGACCGCGACCATCGTCAACAACGCGAAGATCAACCTCCAGCTGCTCTTCTCTTCAAGTCCAGGAGAACGCGCGGAAGATGCGGTGCTGCTGTTTGTGCTGGCGCTCGCTCTCCTCGCACTCGTGGCGAGTTCCACGCTGTCGTCCAAAGAGAAGCTGTTCGTTCGCGCCGCCGTGTTTTCCACCTTTGTTCTCTTTGTCGCCATGGTGGTGATCTACGTGGTGCGTGAACGCGGCGGTGTGTGGGGAGGCGTGCGCGCGCTCATGCCGATGGTTCCGCTGTTCGTGATCGGCTTGTGCGGGTTGCGCCTAAGCAAGGGATTGTCCGTGATCGCGCTGGCCACCCTGGTATCCACAAGCCTGTATCTCGATTCATGGCAGATTCAGTACTTCAATCGGTACAAGGCCACGAACCTGGAGGACCAGGACCGCGCCGCGACCTTCATCGAGACGCGAACGAAACGTTTCGCGCCCCTGCGTGTGGTTGGAGGTCGCTACTTCCAGTACGGTTTCCGCAACTTCCCCGTTGAAGTCGTCTGGAGCGGTGTGGACGACGTGGGCGACCTGGATCGTCTCTACTCGAAATTTCCTTTCGACACGGTCGTCATTCACCGTCGAAGCAACATGCGGTTCGACTTGCGCAAGGATGCGCGCTACGAATGGACAAACGCGGATGAAGGCCAGGCGGCCGAGTATCAGATCTATCGTCGGATCGCGCGCTGAGGAGAGTCAGCGGGGCGGAAGCGCATAGACCACGGTGCTGCCGCCGTCGAACGCAATAGGAAGCTTGCGACGCCTTCCCTGGCCCACAATGTAGTCCGCCCCGAACTGACGCGCCAGAGCCACGATTTCCTCATCGGAGTAAGCGCCGAACTCCTTCGCCATCACGATCTCCATCCGACGGCCCCACTCCTTCGCGAAGCCATCGTCGAAGTATTGCTGCGTGCCATCCTTCCACTCGCCGACGATGGAGCGCTCGGAGAACACGCGGAAGCCCGCCTCCTTGGGCGGCGTGAGGAACACCGCGGTCTTGGGAGTGTTCTGCCGTGCCCAGGTCTGCGCGGCCCAGAAAGATCCCTGCTCAAAGCGCAGTTCGGCGCGTCGATAGTTGTCCGCGAACACCGGGCCGACCGCCAGGATGAAGGCGAGGAGGGACATCGCCTGCGCGCGTGCACGCTCTTTCTGGGACATCGCAAGTCCCGCGATCAACGCTACGCCAAGGATGGCGAACACCTGGGTGTTCTGCAGGCGGCGAAGGAACTCCACGATGTAGTCGGTCCACAAGACGGTGCGATCTGGCCATTCGAGAGAGATCAGAACGCCCGCGGCGAGAAGCCGCAGCCACGTGGGCAGAGGCGGCCGGTTCGCCGCGTACACCGCAATCAGCACAAGCGGACCCAGTTGCTCCAGCCCAGTGGCGAAGATAGAGAGGAAATAGAGCGCCGCGAGCAGGCGCATCAACGGCGACGTCCGCCACAGCCTGACGATGTCACCTGCCATGAACGCAAGGAGCACGACGGAGAGGAAGCGCCAGATTCGGTGAGGCTGAAACTGAAGAACCGCCTTGAGCGGAATGAACTCCGTGAAGACCGTCCCTAGAACAAAGAACAAAGCGGTCGCGAAGATCACCACGCTCAGTCCCTTGAGCCGGCTGAACTCCACCCGTGTCGCCGCGGCCAGTCCAAGGAAGAGCCAGACCACCGCGTCGGGAAGCGCTTCGCCAAAGGCACCCGGGAAAGAATGGTGGGACGATCGGAGGATCAAGAGTTCCAGCCACTCCTGCGTCATCGGCTTGCCCTGGGCCACCGCGTTGATGAGGAACGGGAGGACAGGAATCCACGCAAGGGCCAGGCGCTTGAGGGTCGTCGCCCTCGGAAGTCCGGGCGCTTCCCACAACATCGCGAGGGTGAACGGGACCAGCAGGTAAAGGGAATAAAGAGCGTGGTTGTAGACGCCGAGAGACAGGATCAGGATCGGCAGAACGCGGCGGCCTTCCAGGAAGAGCGCGAGCGCCATCAGATCCAGGCCAGAGGCAAGGTGTGAATGCGAAAAGGCGACGCGATAGAGCGCCTCGCCCGCAAGGCCCGTGCGGACGGGCATCGCCAGCAACACCGCAACCACCCCGGTCGCGCGGTCTCCACTGCTCGCCCAGACCGCCATGCGGTAGACGGCGGCGTAGGTCAGCGCGATCGAGATGACGTACAAAGTGAAGTAGGCGAACGGCACCCAATCCGTGGAGGGAAGGAGCGCTCCAAGCGCGCGGTAGAAAATGGTCGGAAAGCGATCGCCCGTGGCCACCAGCAGGTCGCCCGAGTAGAGCGAGCGATCCATGAACCGTTTCAGGATCGGCACCGTGATGCCGTGATTGCTGTCGCCGAATCGATAGCCGATCAACGTGAGACTGGCGAGCGAGGCCAGGATCGAGAGCGTGGCGCCTTGAAGCAAGGACATCGGCGCCTGCGGCCCAGGGGCGGACTCGGTCGCGGCGGAATTATCGGGAGCGGGCAAAGGGCGATCTTCGGGGGCAAGCACGGGAGAGGAGCGAGCGAAGTCTAAGTTTGAACCCACGGGGATGAAATTCGACACTCGTTCGTCGGCGCTTGAGAGAATGTCTCCCGAATGGACGCAGCTGCTCAGTCACGTCGTCCTCGGCCTTTTCGCGAGGCGCTCGTCTACGCGGCGTTCGCGTTCGTCTTTCTGATCCCGCAGAGCCTGGCGCCTTCATCCCGCATTGGCTACGTGGGCGATTCTCTAGAAAGTGTTTCAATCGTTGGTTTCCTCGGCCATCAGATCGTCAGCGATCCGAAGCACATTTTCGATGCAGGCTTCCTCCATCCGCAGCCGAACGCGCTGACCCTCACCGACCACCGGCTTCTCCCTTCGGTCCTGGTCGCGCCGGTTCTTTGGGTCAGCGGAAATCCAGTTCTGGCCTACAACGTGGCGCTGCTGTTCGCGTATCTCCTCGCGGCGTTCGGAGGCCGGTCGTTGGCCCTCACCCTCGGTCTGAGTCGGGTGCCTGCGGCGTTTGTCGGAGCCTTGTTCGCCTTTCATACCTACGCGATCAACGAGGCTCCGCGGCTCAACATCGTGAGCTATGGCCTGATTGCCGTAGCGCTGGGTGCGTTGATTGAGTGGATGGAGACAGGCGAGCCCAAAGCCCGCTGGCGCTTCGCACTCCTCCTGTTGCTTCAGGGCCTGTGCGCGAACTATCACCTGCTCTACGGCGTGCTGCTTTCGGTGCTTGTGCTTCTGGTCTACGCCGTGGCGCGGCCGCGCGAGATCCTCACGCGCGTTCGCGGCCTGGTCGTTCCCGGCCTGGTGGCGGTGACGTTGTTCCTTCCCATCCTTGTCCCGTACTTACGGACATTCGGAAGTCTCGATCTCGTCCGCTCCCGTCCGCGCGGGATCGACCTGATGCATTATTTTTCGACCTCGCCCTCGAACTGGATCTGGGGACCCATCGGACCGCCGGCGCGGCTTCAACAGCAAGGGCCGCACTTCGTCGGCTTTATGGCGCTCGGCCTGGCCTTGGTCGGCCTCGTCCTTGCGGTTCGCGATCGGCGCAACCGCGGCGGAAGCGGCGGTTCCATGGAAAGACGCGGGTGGGGGATCCCTTGCGCAGTCCTGGTGGCTGTCCTCGTCGTGCTTTCGCTCGGCGATCGGCTGGTCATCGCCGGGCTAGATCTCGGCCGCGGACCGTATGGCGTGCTCTATGACTTGGTTCCGGGCTTCAACCTGGTCCGAATTCCCGAGCGGCTCGGGCTGTTCGTCATGCTCGGAGTCGGTCTGCTCGGAGCGATTGCTCTCGATCGGCTGGTGCGGCGGGGACGTTCGAGCCTCGCCTTGGTCCTTGGCCTCATCGCCGTCGCGGAACACTTCTCACCCCTCACCGTGACGACCGACGTGCCCCGTCCGTCAGAACTGCCCCCGGTTTACAAATGGCTTGCGACTCAGCCTTCGTCCCCGATCGCCGAGGTCCCCGTGCGAGGCGAAGCACTCATCCGCCAGGAAACCACGGAGATGTTCTTCGCCACGTATCACCATCAGCGCGAGCCTCTCGGCTACACCGCCTATCCGACCCTGCTCTCGAAAGTCGTCCGTCGCGCGCTCCTGGCGTTTCCCTCGGACGCTAGCCTGACTGTGTTGGCCAAGATCGGGGTCCATCGCGCCATCGTTCATGAGGGCCGTGAGTTGGCGCCGGACCTGCGCAATCAGGTCTTCAACTTCGGACCGCAGAATCGAGAAGCCCGTTTTGCTGAAGGCGTAGCCGCGGCCTCGCTGGACGTGATCGGGAACTCGGACGCAGCCGAGCGCGATGGACGACTGATCCGCGAGTCACAGTTCGGTCCCTGGCAGGCCGGCGACTTCGGCGAGAAAGGCGAGCGCGTCTATCGGTTTGACCAACCCCGGCTCGTGGTCGCCGCGCCTCGGCCGAGCGGTGTGCGCGTGGAGACGAGTCGGCTGACCTTGCGAACAAAGGAAGGCGACGCGGCGAACGCCTTCGACGATCGCATGGACACCTCGTACATCGTCGAGCGGCCTTTGCGCGGAGACGAATTCATCGAGGCGCGCTTCGATCAACCTGTTCCTGTGACCGGCGTGGAGATCGTGCTGCGCCACGAGAGCGCGTGGCCGACTCGCTTCCGCATCGCGACCTTGCGAGAGGACGGCCAGTGGGTGGAAGTTGCTCAGTGGGACGGCGCGCACATGGTCCAACTCGTCGAAGGCCTTCTGCAGAATCCCCGGGTGGGCACGATCGGATTCGTGTTGAATGGCGAGCCCGTTCGTGGAATCAGTCTGCTGCCGCAGATCGGAGGAACCAGCACCGCGGGGTGGAACCTGCCGGAGTTCCGGATTCTCGAGAAGCGCTGATCAGTGGCTTCGGGATGCGCCGCGAAGGCGTTTTACCGCCGCCGTGAAATCCACGGGGAGTTCGCTCGTGCAATCAATCTCCGCACCCGTGATCGGATGCGGAAAAGCCAGGCGCGAGGCATGAAGAAAGGGTCGCGTGTTCGAGGACGGCTTGGCTGTTCCGTAAACGCCATCACCCACGATCGGATGTCCGATGGCTCGCAGGTGAAGCCGAATTTGATGCTGCCGGCCGGTGTCGAGCTCCACTTCAACCAAAGTGGCCCGCTGGAAACGCTCCTTGACCCGATAGTGAGTGATCGCATGGCGCGACGGCTCGTCTTCAT
>JBDTQB010000016.1:0-29323 GCA_039932395.1 Vicinamibacteria bacterium
CCTTTGACCGGCCTGGTGCTGACCAAGCTCGATGGAACGGCCAAGGGGGGCATCGCGGTCGCCATCGTTTCGGCGATGAAAGTGCCGATCCGCTATGTGGGTTTGGGTGAGGGTCTCGAGGATCTCGTTCCCTTCGACCCACGCTCCTTCTCCGAAGGTCTTCTCGGATGAGAAAAGCCGCGCCAGCGCCCCTCGTCGGCGCCGATCTGCGCTTCATGAGGCGCGCGATCGAACTGGCGGAGCGTGGCATCGGAGCGACGAACCCCAATCCTGCGGTGGGGTGCGTGATCGTCCGTCAGGGCCGCGTTGTCGGCGAAGGGTTTCATGCCCGGGCGGGTCTGCCTCATGCGGAAGTCGTCGCCTTGGCCGCGGCGAAGGGGCTGGCTCAAGGAGCCACCGCGTATGTAAGCCTGGAGCCATGCGCGCCTCATCCTGAGAAGCGCACACCGCCCTGCGCGCCGCGTCTGGAGGCGGCGGGGATCGGCCGCGTGGTCTACGGCACGCGCGACCTGAATCCAGGGGTCAACGGAGCGGGCTCCAAACTGATGCGTTCCGCCGGGCTCGAGGTCCTGGAAGCCCTAAGCGAAGAGGCGGCGCGGCTGACTCAGCATTTTAACGGCGCGATGAAGGCCGGCCGCCCCTTCATCACACTCAAGTCGGGCATGACGCTCGACGGCCGCATCGCCACTTCGGCGGGGGAGTCGCGGTGGATTACCTCGCCGGCGCAGCGCGCTGCCGCGCGCGGCCTGCGCCATCTGTTCGATGGCGTCCTCATCGGCATCGAGACGGCTCTGAGCGACGACCCCATCCTTCTCCCGGTGCCGCGCGCTGGCCGTCCCTTCCGGCGCGTCGTTCTGGATTCGAGGTTGCGCTTGCCGATAGGTTCGCGCCTGGTGTCCTCTGCGGCAAAGGATCCTTTGATCGTCGTCTGCGCAAGCGCTCCACCCTTGCGTCGACAAGCGCTCGAAGAACGGGGCGTCATCCTGTTGACCGCGCCCGGCAAGCTCGGCCGCGTGTCCATTCCCGACGCTTTGTCAGGCCTGTTTCATCTCGGGGTCTTGTCGTTGATGGTCGAGGGAGGCTCGGAGATTCACGGGTCGTTCGTCCGTGAAGGAACCTTTGACGAGATGGTGATCTTCCGCGCGCCGCTGATTCTCGGAGGACGCGGCAGCCGCTCGGTCGTGGGGGGAGAGAACCCCCGTCATCTCAGCGACGCGGTGCCCATGAAGCGATCGATCGCGGCAACCTGCGCCACCCTTCACTATGGCCTGCCCAACGCAACGGCCCTCGATGTCGAAGTCTACGAACGCAAAAAGCTGAGGAAGCGCTGATCCATGTTTACCGGCATCGTTGAGGAAATGGGCGAGGTCATCTTCTGCGAGGCCGCAGGTGATGTCTTCCGTCTCGCCGTCCGTGCCAGCGCTACGCTTTCCGATCTGACCATCGGCGGGTCGGTCGCAGTCAATGGCTGTTGCCTTACCGCCACCAGCATCAAAGACTCCATCGTCACCTTTGACCTGGCGCGCGAGACTATGGCGCGGACGCGGTTCGACACCCGTCTGCGGCCCGGTGTTCTGGTGAATCTTGAGCGCCCTCTCCGTGTCTCGGCGCGCCTGGATGGCCACTTCGTGCAGGGCCACGTTGACGGGGTCGCCACCGTTGATTCGATCCGCGAGATGCAGCATTCGTGGGAGATCATCTTCGACCTTCCGGCGGACCTTGCCCGCTACTTCGTCGAGAAGGGCTCCATCGCGGTCGATGGCGTGTCGCTCACCTGTGCCTATGTGAAAGGTACGAAGGTCACGGTCGCGTTGATTCCGCACACCCTGCAGGTCACAACCCTAGGCAAACTCAGGCCTCGCGACCTCGTCAACGTCGAGGTCGACATCGTGGCCAAGTACGTGGAGAAGCTTCTCGCAAAGTAGCATCAGACGGTTTCGAGCGCACTTGACTCAATCGAGGAAAAATACCGTGGCCTTCGCCTCCATCAAAGACGCCATCGACGACATCCGCGCCGGCCGCATGGTCGTGGTCGTGGACGATGAAGATCGTGAAAACGAGGGTGACCTCACCATCGCCGCCGAGAAGGTCACGTCCGACACCATCAACTTCATGGCGACCCATGGCCGTGGCTTGATCTGCCTGCCCCTGACCGCCGAACGTCTGGATGCGCTGCGCATTCCCCTGATGGTCCAGGACAACGAGAATTCCGCCAAGTTCGGCACCGCCTTCTGCGTCCCCATCGAGGCCAAGAAAGGCACGACCACCGGCATTTCGGCATCCGATCGCGCGACCACCATTCTGGCCGCGGTCGATCCGAACACCAAGGCCGAAGACCTGGCCCGTCCGGGTCATATGTTCCCTTTGCGCGCCCGCGACGGCGGCGTTCTTGTCCGTGCGGGTCAGACCGAAGCGGCCGTTGACCTCGCGCGGCTCGCCGGCCTGAAGCCCGCCGGAGTGATCTGCGAAATCATGGCGCCCGACGGCACCATGGCGCGCGTTCCGCAGCTTGAGGTGTTCTGCGCCGAGCACAACATCCGCATGATCACCATCCGCGACCTCATCCAGTATCGGATGAAGAACGAGCGTCTGGTGCGCAAGATCGCCGAGGCGAATCTTCCCACGCGCGCGGGCGCCTTCCGGATCCATGCGTTTGAGAGCGTGGTCGACGGAGAGCAGCACGTGGCGCTCGTTCACGGAGATGTGCGCAAGGGCGATCCCGTGCTGGTGCGGGTTCATTCCCAGTGCCTGACCGGCGACATCTTCGGCTCGCGCCGCTGCGATTGCGGCGAGCAATTGGAGGCCGCGATGGAGAGGATCGTCAAGGAAGGCGCGGGCGTGTTGCTGTATCTGCGCCAGGAGGGCCGTGGTATCGGCCTTGTCCACAAGATCCGCGCCTATGCGCTTCAGGATGAAGGCCAGGATACCGTCGAGGCGAACGAATCGCTCGGATTCAAGGCCGACCAGCGCGACTACGGAATCGGCGCGCAGATCCTGTCGGAACTCGGCGTGGTCAAGTTGCGAATGATGACCAACAATCCCCGGAAGTTCGTGGGGCTCGAGGGCTACGGCCTGGAGATCACCGAGCGCATTTCGATCGAGATCGCTCCGACCGACATCTCTCGCCACTATCTTGAGACCAAGAAGCGGAAGATGGGCCACCTCCTCCGCGAAGTCTAGGAGTCGGGTGCCTTGGCTGCTCGCGCAGACCGCGCTAGGAAATTTTTCCTTTGGTGATGGCGACGCTCACCGTCTGAATCGTCTTTTCCATGAAGGCGCGGATGGCGTCTTCACGTGAGGCAGCGCCCGCGATCGCGTCCGCATAGGGGATGCGCTTCACGAACAGAACCGCCCCCTGGTCGTAAACCCGCACTTCGATGGTGTCGCCCGCCGAAAGATCCTCCACTTGAATGTGGAACTCCCGGCCCGCGTGCTCGAAAACCCGGTTGGATCCCGTGACCATCAGCGATCTACCGTTTGGAATCCGGCGAGCCATCCCTCAGAAGGGCCTGGCGGCGCAGCCAGGTCTCGAAGAACCAGTTGCCGACCGAGTATCTCCCGCCCGCCTGCTTGAGATAACCCATTTGTCCCAGGCCCAGAAGATGAGGACCAAGCGTATCCGTGGGCGTCGACAGCGCGGTGCCGATATCGGCGGGAGCCATGGAACGCTCGCGGGCCACTTCCTCGAGAATGCGGCGTTCGATGGGTTCCAGCGTCTGATGATCGACGGAGAAGAAGTTTGAAACCATGTCGTCGTTGGCGACGAAGTCGAGCGTCCCTTCGAGGTCTTTGTTCTCGAACAGTCGCGACGCGATGAGCTGAACCAGAAAAGGCTGATTGCCTGTCTTCTCCGAGATGGCGGCGACGGCCGCGTCGGTAAAGCCTCCGCGCGAAAGCAATGCGCCCGTCTCGTCGTTGTCGAGAGGCGTGAGATAGGCCGGGGGCAGGAAGCCATGCAGGAAGGGGGAGGTCACGAGCGCCGCGGCTTCATCGAGGCGGGCGAGCCTTCGAGTCGCGGTGATGACGGATCGAACTTCCGGTCCCCTCTGAAGAACGCGGCGCAAGCGTCCGAGGGTGGCGGTTTCCGTCCGGGCCACGGTGAGCAGTTCTTCACCTTCGTCCATCAGGATGAGTGTTTTCCAGCCCGAGCGAACGGCGCGGCGGATCACCGCCTGAAGCATGTCGGTCACGCTCAGGTCTTCGATGGCATCGATGTCCACGTCGGCGGCCCGGCGGAAGTGCTCGTTGTCTTCGATGCTCGCGATCAGCCCATCGGCAAGACCGCGCGCGTCGGAACTTCCTTGGAGATCCCAGTACAAGGCGAGGTAGGGCGTCTCTTTGCTCGCCTGAGTACGCGCTTCGAGTTCCTTGAGAAGACTCGTCTTTCCCATGCGGCGCGCGCCGATGACCCACAGGGAATCGCGCGAGCCGTCGAGGATCTCTCGCAGGAGTTGAGAGCGGCCGTAGAAGTTGTCGCCCCGGACCCAGCTTCCCGCGATGAATGGATTGCGCATGATGTGGGTGTTGATTCTCTCTAGTCGCTAGACGTGGGGCTGCTCAACGGGGCCGGTCGGGGTGCGCGGCGCGATCGATTCATCGGACAGCACCACGGCCTCGACGGCGGTGACGTCACGGACGGCGATCGTCGATCGTCCTTCCTCAATCATGTGATTGACCGCGTGGATGCAGAACTTCTGGATGATGTACGGCTTGAGGTCGCTCAGCTTGAGGATCTTCTCGGCCGCTTCATCCTCGAACCGGAAGATACCGTGCACGGGGTTGCGGATCAGTTCCTCGGCCTCGTCGCGCGACAGGCCCTTGAGTTCAAACTCGTCAAAGAAGTTGTACCAGGGAGAACCTTCGCTCTTCCAGCTTCGGCGGATGCCGACGCCGCTCATCACCGCGACCAGGTTCTCGGAGAACGTCTTCATGAAGACGCTGCGCAGCCGTTGATTGACCCGCTCGGAGTACTCGTTGAGCTCGTCGACTTCGTCGAGGAGCAACGCCAGCTTGACCTTCTTGGCGGTCCTCGTCTTGAGATCGGTGATGGCGCGCTGAAGGTCACGCGAAAAATCACGATCGTCGTATTCGTCGCTCTCGGCGCGGAAGCGCAGTTCGGCGAGTGTGGTGGCCGGCATGTTGAGCGCATCCACGATCTCGGACATCATCGTGTGGAAGAACGTTTTCTCCGGAACGCCTTGAAGGTCGACCGAAACGGGGAAGAACTTGAACTCCGTGCCATCGTCCTCGGCGAGCGCCATCTTGAGATGGTGCATGAAGGAGGTCTTGCCGATGCGCCGATCGCCGGTGATCATCAGCGAGTTCGCATGGATCATGTTCAGCACACGGCTCATCAGCTTCTTGCGGCCGAAGAACATCTGGTTTGACAGGACCGGCGCGCCCGCGATGTAGGGATTGAACCGATTGCGGACGGCGCGCCTTCGTCGCGCGTAGTAAACACCCGCGCCCACGCCCACGATCGCGAGGGCGCACAGGGCGACCGCTGGGTAGAAGTAGGGATTCTCCACGAAGGTCGGCTGGCGTTCGACCTCGAACAAAACCTCGAACTGCCGCCCCTTTCGGTCTTTCACGGAGACGAGGACGCGGTTGAGACCCTTCTTCAGAGGAACGGAGACGTCGAATGTGTGAGTCCGGCCTTCGTCCTCGGTCAGAAGGTTTTCGGACAGGATGACGTTGTCCCCGGACTTGAATGTGATCAGCGCCAGGCCACGGTCGTCGGTGGCCACACCCGACACCGTGATCGTGTCTTCCTGCGTCTCGGTTCGGGTGTGCTTCGGCGAGACGAAGCTCAGAGCGGGCTGTTCACGATCGCCAAGCAGGAGATCCAACGCGACGCGCGCACTCATTTCCTCGATGTCGCCAAGCTGCTTCGTCGCCGTCGGATCGCCAGGCAGCAGACCGAGAACAAGATTCAGACGCGCGCTCGCGTTCGCGTTGTCCTTCTTCTCCAGGAAGCCCGCGATCTCACGGCGCAGTTCCGCGATGCGACGATCGGTGCTCTGCTGAAGCTTGGCTTTGGCGCTTCGTTCCTGGGCGCGCTTGAGGAGGAAGATGGCCTCCGTCAGGGTGGGGTCGGTCGCGGCCTCGGTGAGAAGAGGGATCGCCTCGTCGATGGCTCCTGCATCGAAGAGGCGCCGGCCTTCCTGCAGATCCTTTAATCGGTTTTCCCGGGTGGTGTTGGAGAAATTTCCGGCTTCCGCGGCCTGACGCCCTTTGCTCGCTTCCGCGTTTGTGGGGTCCACGGTCAGGATGGCATTGAACTTGACCAGCGCATCACGGTATTGCCCACCGTTGAGAAGACGCTTCGCCTCCGCGAGGTCGCGTTGCAGGATCTCCCGCTCCCGCTGACGCAGAGCCTCGTTCTCATTCGCGGTCCGTTTCTGCCTGAGGCTTTCGAGCAGGATGGTGACGCGGGTCTGTGCGGGTCCGTCGAGATTCGCCGCTCGAGCGCGGGCATCCTGAGCCTTCGCGATCGCCTCGTCAATCCTGTCCCGACCCTCCAGCGCCGACGCCTCCTGCATCAGTCGCTCGAAGGCGCTCCGCAGGGAACGAATGGCTTCCTGGTCTTCGCGATCACTTGCTTCCTTGAGCCGCTTCTTCAAGTCGTCGTAGTCGGCAGGGATCTTCTGGATCAGGTTCTGCCGTTCTTCCGCCTTGAACGCGGCGATCGCGTCGTTGCCCCGATTGAGGCCCGCGTAGGCGCGACCGAGCAGATAGTTCGGGAAATAGTTGAAGAACTCAAGCGAATAGCTGCGCTCGCCCAGGCTGGAATTCGGCTTGATCGCCATCGCCTGGGTGAGGTGCTTGATCGCCTCGTCGTAGTGCCCGTTGCGGAGATCCTTGTCGCGAGCGTCCAGGTACAGCTCTTTCCACTCGTCGACCGCCATGACGGGAGCGCTCAACAACGTGAGGCTCAGGAGGATCAGGCTGACGATGACGCGGCGCATGCTTGAGGGGTCAGGGCGTGGGGCGGAACGGGCACGCCTTCGTGCGCGGAATCTTACCAAGCGACAGCGGATCGGAAGGCGATCAGGATTCGGGGTTCCGTTCCGAATAGAAGATGCGTTCGAGACGCCTCGCCAGGTCGGGGTTGGCCAGAAGCGAAAACGACGGAGCCATCGCCATCAGGCGCCCCCATTCTTCGCCGCGCTCCTGCTCGCGGCCCAGCATTTTCAGGCTCCACACGCGCAGCAGTCGGGTGCGGACGTCGGTTGGATCCGTCCTGAGGGTGAGTTCGAGGGAAGGCAGCGCCTGTTCGGCCTTGCCATCGAACATCAGGGCGAGGCTGCGGTTGAAGGTGATGTCTCTTTGTCGGTGATCCACGAGGACGGCCGCCCGCTCGAAGGGGACCGCGGCTGCGGGAGCACGCATGCGGAACCGCACGACCCCGATGTTGTTCAGGACGGCGGCCGTTTCCTGCTCGCGGCGCAGACCTTCCAGCTTCTCGGCTGCTTCTGCGTATCGACCGATGTCCAGAAGGGCGGACGCGCGGAGGAAGCGAAGAGCACGAACCAGGCTCGGCGGAGCGTCATCGGGCGGCTGAGCTGCGGCGAGACGCTCGGCGCCTTCGAAGTCGCGAGCCGCGATCAGCGTATCGATCGCGGCCAGGCGAAGATCGAGGGACGTCGGATCTTCATCGAGTGCCTGCTTCAAGCCGGCGGCCCGCTCGCCGACACTCTCCCGGTCAAGCGCGGCGCCGGCTTTCGCCAGCGCTTTTGCACTCGGGGCGCGGAAGCGGTTTGCGCCAGCGACGGGGGCGCTCGGGGAAAGCTGGCGGGCCACTTCGTCAATGGCGCCTGCGAGATCCGCGGCCGGCCGTGTGACGCGCACCGCTGCGCCGACCAAGGGGCGCTCGACGTCGTAGGGAATCGCATCGAGCGTGATGTTCGCGACGTCGCTTCCGCAGCGAACCGACACCAGCCGGCTCGCACGGAGCGCCCGTGCGATGGCCAGGTTAGAAGCGCGCGTGAGGACAGCGTTGCCAAGCTGAAGGCGCTTCCTCGCCGCGCGTGCCTCCTCTGCGCTTGCGGTGTCGCTGCCCAGCAGAGTCAGAGCGCGGGGAAGTCGGGACGAGACGTACGCACAGGCCCACGACGCCGACGTGGACGTTGCGGCTTGTGAAGCGGGTGCTGTATTTGCCACGGCGATCACCGTGAACCCGGCCGCGAGGATCAGATGGATCACAAGGGCCGCTCCCGAAGCACGTGCGACTCGTATTGAATCCGGGGCGTGAAGCCCAGCGCCTCGTACAGCGCGATGGCGCCGAGGTTGGAGGAGGTAACGGACAGGGTCGCCAGGGTGGTTGTGTTCTGCTCAAAGACGCTGTTCAGCGCTTCGACCAGGCAAAGGCGCGCCAGCCCACGCCGGCGGTACTTGGGGGCGGTTGCGACTTCGCTGATGTGGGCCACGCCATTCAGAGGCCAGGTGACCAGGCAGGCGGACACGGTGCCGCTCTCCGCCTCGCACCTTCGTGAACTGAAGGGATCGAAGGGACCGCAGACGTCATCCACCGTGATCTGCCGCAGGATTCTCTCGCACGATTCCAAAGTGTCGAAGCTGGACGACGCGTCGCGCGGGCGGGTGTCGAAGTGCGAATCGAAGATCAGCCGGGCCACACTGCGCAGATCGGCGCGGTGGACCGCCTTGGTCTGATGGACCTTTGTCGGCCGATGCCGATCCGGCTGCCAGGCGCCGCGTTCGATGATCATGTACGAGCGGGCGGCCGATTCGAAGCCAAAGTCTGCAAAGGGCGCCCGCAAGGCCGGGGCGGATGAGAACAGGGTCTGGCAATCGATGATGTCGAGCCGCTGCGCGGTCAGGCGCTCCAGAATCCGCCGCACCAGGATCTCTTCGAGGCCTGACGATCGCACCCGTTCGGACGAGAACGTCGACCCCACGATGCCGCGATCGCCGTCGATGACGTATGTGGCGTAGGCGCACGCTCCAATTGCATCCATCACGACCAGTCCATTGAGGGCGCCGTCGGACAGCGCCGCTTCGAGCCGTCGCCGTGTGGGCTCAAAGCTCCAGCGGAGACGGTTCGTCCATAAATGGGTCTCTTCGTCGAAGAGCCGATGGAGGAAAGTGCGCGGGACCCTCCCGATGGGTTGGACGTTCACCTCGGTCATCGGATGACGGATCTTATGAGGGGAACACGCCGAGCGCCGAGTCGCTCCTTCCACGTTGATCCTGGTGGAGGCCTATACTTCCCGATCCCGTGGACCCTCTCTCCGAATCGCGCAAACGTGCGTTAGAAAAGGGATTGGTGTGTGAAGACCCGCGCGAAATGTCTCCGGAGTTCGCGCGCGCGGTCGAAGGACTGACGGGGAAAATCCAGGACCCGGTCGAACGTCTTCGATTTCTTCGGAGTTCAGCTAAGACGATTCATCAGCTTGAGGATCAGCTTCCCAAGGTTCCGGCGGTCGCGCGGCCACTTGTGTACAAGTACCTCGGATGGCGCGGTCTCACGTTGCTCAAGGGAGACAAGGCCAAAAGCGTTCGCAGGGTCGCGCGGGGAAAGATCGCAGCGTTACAGATCGGCATCGTGATCGCCGGCGCGGGCCTTCTCTTAGGCGCATCCTACGGAACCCTCCGCCTCGCCAGCAGCATGGCGAAGACGGTGCCTGCGGTGGAGGCGCGCGTGGCTCCAGCTGCGGAGCCGCCGTCTGTCTCGGTGCCTCAGCCGACGGCCATGACGGTGGCGGTGTCCGCCAGGAATCCCGACACGCCGGAGGTTCAGACCCAGCATCCCCAGTCGATCTGGATGGTGGAACACGACAAAGACCACGAGCTCTACAGCAACGGATTGCGCATCGACACCACGCAGCGGGTCAAGGGCACCAAGCGAAGCTACGCGCCGATCGAAGAGTCGACGGGACGTCTTCTGCCCCAGGCGAGCAACCCCGTGGGCATCGTGTTCCATACGACGGAGAGCGACATCCTTTCGCTTGAAGCGGAGAACAATGCCTCTCTTCTTCGGAACTCGAAGAATCTGGTCGCCTACATCAAGCGCCACGAGTTCTACCACTACCTGATCGACCGCTTTGGCCGCGTCTATCAGATTCTGAATGACGACTCGCGGGCCAACCACGCGGGCTTCGCGGTGTGGGCGAACGCGGGAAAGGTCTACATGAACCTGAACCATGCATTCTTCGGCGTGTCGTTTGAATCCCGCTTTGCGCCGGAGGGCCCGCTGCCTCTGACCGAAGCTCAGCTCCAGTCGGGCCGTTTGCTGACCGAGCACCTTCTTCAGGCGTACGACATCGATCCGAGACTCTGCGTCGGCCACGGGATCGTCAGTGTCAACCCGAAGAGCCGGAAGATTGGCCACCACGTCGACTGGGCTAAAAATTTCCCATTCAAGACGTTCGGACTGCCCAACGCCTACGATGTGGAACCCGCGAGTGTCCGGTTGTTTGGGTTCGGCTATGATGACGATCTCTCTAAGGCCATCGGCGCGCCGTGGCCGGGAGTCCTTAAAGCGGAAGCGGAGCTGGAACGGGACGCATTGAAGTCGGGGCAGTCGACCGCCGATCTGCGGCTCTCTCTGACGAAGCGTTTCGATCTCTGGTTTGAAGAACAAAGTCAGGCCGGCAAGAGCACGACGAGCTCACTAATCACAGCCCCTGCCAGCGCAGGACCTGGAGTCAATTGAATCTCATGGACGAGCGAAAAGATCACTTGTGGAAAGTGCAGGAAGGGTCGGAGGCCGCCGCGGCTGAAGACGCTACCCGTGGCATGCCCCTGGGTGTCGACGTAGGCACCAGCAAGATCGTCGCGGCCCGCCGTCGCACGAAGGGCACCGAGACGTCGATGCAGCTCAATGCCTTCATCCCCGTCCCGTTCTCGCGTTTCACCGAGACCATTCTTTCCCAGAATGAGATCCCGTATTTCCGAGATGGCGATGAGTTGATCATCTTCGGCGGCGCCACCGAGCGCTTCGCCAACATGTTCAACGTCGAGACCCGTCGTCCGATGGCCGACGGTCTTCTCAACCCCAAAGAACGCATGGGCACGGTCGTTCTCGAGTCCATCATGCGGAGCCTGATTCCAAAGGCGAAGACCCAGGGCGAAGTGCTTTCCTTCTCCGTCCCCGCCGCGTCTGAAGGTCGCGAAGCCGAGCTTGTGTATCACGAGGCTTCGCTCCGCCGCTTCTTCGAGACCCTCGGCTATCGCGCGGTTGCCATCAACGAAGGCCTCGCGGTCATCTTCTCGGAACTCGAAGACCAGAACTTCACCGGCATCGGCATCTCCTGCGGTGGCGGCATGTGCAACGTCGCGCTCGCGTATTTGTCGATTCCTTCACTCCTCTTCGGCATCTCGAAGGGCGGCGACTACATCGACAACTCGGTCGGCGCCGTCGTCAATGAGCCTTCGACGCGGATCAAGACCATCAAGGAGGAGAAGCTCGACCTCACCAAGCCTCCTGCGGACAAGCTTGAGAAGGCCCTTCATATCTACTACGAAGACCTGGTTGATGCGCTCGTCGAATCGATCCGCAAGGCGGTGTCAAAGGCCGACAAGCTTCCCCGGGCTCATCGTCCGCTTCCCATCGTGATCGCTGGCGGCACCGCGAAGCCCCGTGGCTTCAAGGAACTTTTCGAGAGGTCGATGAAGTCGCGTCCCTTCCCGGTCGACATCTCCGAGATCCGCGTGGCCGCCGACCCGGTCACCGCAACCGCGCGCGGCGCCCTCATCGCCGCGCTCTACGAGAAATAAGGCGCTTTGAAAACGAGCGTTCAGGCCCGCTTCGGCGGGCCTTTTCTTTCTCTGACCCGGTTCGGCGGGCCTTTTCTTTCTCTGACGATGGCGCTGGTCGTTGTCCTTCTGGTCGTCGAGCCAGGACGCGCATCCGCGCAAACGAAAGGGAAGACGACTGTGTCGGCACCTTCTGCTAGTGAGCAAGCTCTCGATCGATTCGCGGCCTACTTCAAGGAACGCGCCACCGCGCACGGCATGGTCGGAGCGGGCCTTCGCGTTGTGGGCGAGAACGGCGCGCTCCGCCAAGCGTCGTTTGGAATGAAGGATCGCGCGGACGCGTCCCCCGTCGATGAAGCCACGATCTTTCACTGGGCGTCCATCACCAAGACGTTCACAGGAATCGCGATCATGCAGTTGCGTGACCGCGGCCGCCTGTCCCTTGACGACGCCATCGTGAAGTACGTGCCCGAACTCGAGGCCGTCCATAACTCCTTCGGCCCGATGAATGCCATCACGATCCGGCAGTTGCTTTCGCATACCGCGGGTTTCCGCGCCGGAACCTGGCCTTTCGGGGGCGACAAACCGTGGCAGCCCTTCGAGCCGACCGAATGGTCGCAACTGGTTGCCATGATGCCCTACACCGAAGTCGAGTTCTCTCCGGGGTCCAAGTACAGCTACTCCAATCCGGGGCTTGTCTACCTCGGCCGCGTTGTCGAGAAGATCTCCGGCGAACCGTGGGAGACCTACATTGACAAGAACATCCTGCGGCCGCTCGGGATGTCGCGCGGTTTTTTTGACCACGCGCCCTATCACCTGTTGAAGGATCGTTCCCATAGTTACACGGTTGAGAAAGGGAAGCTTGAAGAGGGCCGCTTCGATTTCGACAGTGGCATTACGGTCTCGAATGGCGGTCTCAACGCGCCGCTCACCGATATGGAGAAGTACGTTCGCTTCCTTCTTGGCCACGCGGAGACCTCGGATGGCGCGCAGGTCCTCTCCCGTAAGTCGCTTGAAGAGATGTGGAAGCCGGTGGCACTCGTGGAGGAGACCGCGCAGGATCACGTGGACATGGGGCTGTGTTTCTTCATCGAGAAACGGGGAAGTCGCCACCTCATCGGACACAGCGGAAGTCAGAACGGCTTCATCTCGCACCTCTATCTCGATGCGGCTGCTCACGCCGGATACGTGGTGTCCTTCAACACCGACGCGACCGACGACGTGCCCGTGCCCAATACCCGAAAGCTCGACGCCGAGATCCGCGAATTCTGGGTGGCGAACGTAGCGCCCGCGCTTCAAGCCGCAACCGTTGTCGCGAAGCCTCCCGCTTCCGCGAAGCGCTGATGGCACATCTGCCGCGGCTGGCCCTCACGGTGGGCGATCCCGCGGGCATCGGTCCCGAGATCGTTCTCAAGGCCCTGGCGCATCCGGATGTTTCGAAGGCGGACTGGGTGATCTACGGATCGAACGAAGTCATGAAAGCGACGGCCTCTGCCTTGGGCCTGTGCTCCTTCGATGCGTCAGGCGCGTCGATCGTCGATGTGGGCGGCGACATCGTGCCGACGGGAATCGTCTCCGCGGAGGCAGGACGCCAGGCGGCCACCGCGGTCATTCGCGCGGCGGAAGATGCGCTCAAAGGCGTGGTGCAGGGCATCGTGACCGCGCCCCTGAACAAGGAAGCCATTCACATCGCGGGCTTCAACTATCCCGGTCACACTGAAATGCTCGCGCATATCGCGAACACGCCGAACGTCGCGATGATGTTCGTGGGGGGGAAACTTCGCGTCGCGCTGCTCACGATCCATGCGCCTCTAAAAGATGTTGCGCGTCTCATCACGGAAGCAGAGATCATTCGCGTGGCCACGCTGGTTCATGAGTCCCTTCCACGCTTTGGCACGTCCTCGGGCAAACGGAAGATCGCGATCGCCGGCCTCAATCCCCACGCGGGCGAGAACGGTCATATCGGGACGGAAGAGCGGGACATCTTCCCCGGCGCCCTCTCGAAACTGCGGGCCGCGGGAGTCGACATCGAAGGACCATTTCCAGGCGATACGCTTTTCGTGCGTGCGGCCAAAGGCGACTTCGACGGCGTCATCGCCTGCTATCACGATCAGGGGTTGATTCCGGTGAAGCTCCTGGCCTTCGGAGAAGCTGTCAACGTGACCCTCGGCCTGCCGTTCCTGCGCACATCGGTTGATCACGGAACGGGCTTCGACATCGCGGGCAAAAGCAAGGCCGATGAAGGCAGTTTGCTGGCGGCGATGCGCCTCGCCGTTCAACTCGCGCGACCGTGAACGAATCTAACTCTTGTTGGCGACGGGTTCGGCCTCGAGCCGATAGCCGGCCCCGCGCACGGTGAGAAGCAGGCGGGGACTCGACGGATCGAGTTCCAGATACTTCCGAAGCCTCACCACGAAGTTGTCGACCGCTCTCGTCTCGGTGTCCGGATGGAGATTCCACACCTTTTCGAGAATTTCCGCTTTGGGCACAACGTTGCCGCGACGCTCGTAGAGCAGGCGCAGGAGGCCGGCTTCCAGCAGGGTGAGCCGGGCGACGGATTCGCCGCGTCGAATTTCGAAGTTCGCGAAGTCGACCTGGTTCGGCCCGATGGTGACAACCGTCTCGCCCGTGCGGGCGGAGGGCGCCTGCGTCCAATCGCGGCGTCGCAGAAGGCTCTTGACTCGGGCGAGCAGCACCGTGAGATCGAACGGTTTCGGAAGATAGTCGTCGGCGCCCGACTCAAGGCCTTCCACCACATCCTCTGGAAGTCCCTTCGCGGTGAGCATCAGAATTGGCGTGCGATTTCCGGCCTGCCGCGCCGCGCGCGCCACCGAGAAGCCGTCGAGATTCGGAAGCATCACGTCGAGCAGGACCAGATCGTGACGGCCGCGCGAAGGCGCTTCGGGACTGGAGAGACGATCGCTCGCCTCCTGACCATCCGCCATCAACTCGACTTCGTAGCCCTCGAGCTTCAGGTTGAAGGCGATACCGCGCGCCAGGCTGGCTTCGTCCTCGACCACGAGGATGCGGGGCTTCTGCGCAGGATCAGGCATGGGCCACCTCGTTCGCTGCTTCCGCGACACCGTCTCTCACGACGCGCGGAAGGTGGAGGACGAACGTGCTGCCCTGGCCTTCGCCGTCGCTTTCGGCCCGCACGGTTCCGCCATGCGCCTTCACCACGGACTTTACGATGAAGAGCCCGAGTCCGGTCCCGGTGCGCGAGCGACGCACTTCGGATCCGATGCGATAGAACCGGTTGAAGACGAAGCGAAGGTGGCCGCGGTTCATCCCCACTCCCCGATCTTTCACCGCGAGGCGGGCGAAACCGTTCGCTTCTTCGCGGAGCGACACCTTGACCTGAACCTGATCGGCCGAATACTTCACCGCGTTGTCCAGGATGTTGAGGACGGCGGTTTCGAGGGCGGTACTGTCGCCCTTCAGGAGCAGGCTGGCGGGGCCCGTGTAGGAGACGGCAGCTTCGTTGAGTTGGTTGCGCGTGCGGGTGAGCGCGCAGGCGTGCTGGACCAGTCGCGCGAGGTCGATCGTGGGCGGATTCACCACCGCGCGATCTGCGTACATGCCGGCGTTCAGGACACTGTTGATGGTTCCGTTCAAGCGATCGAGGTCGTCGCGCATCGTTTTGTAGAAGTCGTCGCGCTGGTCGGAGGAGAGCGTTTCGGCGCGCAGAGTCAGGGTGTCGAGATAGAGACGCAACGACGCCACCGGCGTCTTCAGTTCATGCGTGACCGCGCTTACGAAATTTGACTGGCGCTCGTTGAGCCGCACTTCCCGGAGGAGAAGCGTGAACATGAGGCCGACGCCGGAGATCAGCAGGAGGAAGAGAAGCAGGCCAAAAAAGTAGACGAGGTAGCGTGCGGTGGGCGAGGCGCTGAGCGCGGCCTGTTCGCTGCCTATGAGCTGCCAGCCCACGCTGAGCGCGATCGCCACCAGCAGCAGCGACACGCCCATGGTGATGTGGAACCACGTGCGACGTTTGGGCGGTGAAAGTTGGGCTTCAGGCACGGCGCTCGTCTAGAAGAGTTTGAAGATGTCCGGAAGGAGGCGAAGCGGTTTGCCGCGGGTCAGGAAGCGCCGCGACAACGAAACCTTCGCCAGAGTGAAGAGGCGTGTGCCGATGAACCGCGCATGGAAGGAACGCAAGGCACCCGCCATCATGGCCTTGAACTCGGGTCCATACGGATACCACCAGACTTCGCCGCCGCGCGAAAGGTCGCGTGAGACGTACTTCGAGTTGGACATCTCGAGGAGGCCCATGGGACCATGCGTGCGCCCGATGCCCGACGCCTTGATTCCGCCCCAGGGAGAGGTGGGTTCGCCGAACGAGAAGGTGTGGTCGTTGATGGTCACGATGCCGGCCTGAAGTTCGCGTTCGAGCTTCGCGGCGTTCGCTTCGCTGCTGGTCCATCCACTGGCGGTGAGGCCGTAGGGAGAATCGTTGGCAAGGCGGAGCGCCTCGTCCAGGGACTTCACTCGCATGATGGGCAGAACCGGCCCGAAAGTCTCTTCGCGCATGATCGTCATGGTGTGATCGACGTTGGTGAGCACGGTCGGAGGGTAGAAGTGGCCGGGGCCCTCAGCGCGAGCGCCGCCGGTTTCGATCCGCGCTCCCTTCGCGCGGGCATCCGCTACGTGCGCTTCCACCACATCGCGCTGGCGATCCATGGCCATAGGTCCCATGTCGGTGTTCTCATCAAGAGGATCGCCCGTCTTGAGCGCCTTGGTCTTCTCGATGACCTTGGCGATGAACGCGTCGGCGATGGATTCCTCCACATAGACGCGCTCGACCGACGAGCAGGTCTGTCCGGCGTTGAGGAAGGCGGCCCACACGATGCCGGATGCCGCGCGCTCCAGATCGGCGTCGGCACAGACGACCGCGGGATCCTTGCCGCCGAGTTCCAGCGTGACCGGTGTTCCGTGAGCCGCCGCACTCGCCATGATCGAACGGCCGGTCGGCACGCTGCCCGTGAAGAGAATCTTGCCGAAGCGCTGGTCGCTCACAAGCGTCTTCGCGACGTCGTTGTCACAGGCGAGAACGTTCACGACGCCTGGGGGGAAGCCTGCGCGGGTGAAGAGATCGCCGATCGCGAGGCCAATGAGAGTGGTGGTGGGAGCCGGTTTCAGCACTACTGTGTTGCCGGCCATCAACGCCGCCGCGATGCCCGTCATGGGAATCGAGAACGGATAGTTCCAGGGCGTGATGATGAGGATCGAACCGATCGGATGAAACTCGAGCCGAGGCTGCTTGTGGGCGATGAGGAAGACCGCGGGCTCCACGGCCCTGGGAGACAGGGTCTCTTCGCCGTTTTCGGCCACGTGCTTCAAATGATCCAGCGAAGGAAGGATCTCCGCGAGATGGCTTTCCGCCAGTGGCTTGCCCTGCTCACGAGCGATCAGCCGGGCGATGGTTTCTGCCTCGTCCAGGATCAGCGCACGGACGCGATCAAGCAGGCGACGGCGCTCGGCGAAGGACGTTCGACCCCAGGTCGCGAATGCGGCGGTGGCAACCCCAACCGCATCTTTCGCCTGGCTCTCATCAAGAAGTGAATAGGCGCCGATGATTTCGCCCGTCGCGGGGGAGAGCGCGGGCTGGGTCCCTCGGTTGCCGGTCACGCGCGCGCCGGCGACGATCGAATGGAGGACGTCCGTTCGAGGGGTCGATTCGGTCTGCAAAGTTGAGCTCGCTTCCATACGATTCATTTTCGCCCCCTTTTGCCTCGGTTGAAAAACGGGGTCGGGAAGTCGGGCCTGCATCGGCCCGGCGTCTACAATCGAGAGACCGATGACCATTGAATCGAAGCCGGATCGTGACAGCGAAAGGGCCGAACTCCTTGTCGCCAACAACTCCTTCTATGAGTCGCTCGAGAACTTTGATCTCGATGTGATGAAGGCGCTTTGGTATCGCGGCGACGGGGCTCGCTGCATTCATCCTGGCTGGGAAGCGATCGACGGCTACGAGGCGATCATCGAATCCTGGGATCAGGTGTTCCGCAATACGGGCTGGATGAAGGTCATTCCCACCGACCTCTCGACCTGGCGGCTGGGCGAACTGGGCCTCGTCTACTGTTCGGAGAACATCACGGCCAAGCACGAGGACGAGGTCGGGGTGGCTGTCACCATGGCCACCAACGTTTTCCGCCAGACCGAGCATGGCTGGCGCATGATCCTTCACCACGCTTCACCCGCACCCGTTGATGTCACTCAGGCGTTCAACGGAACCCTGCAATAGACAGCTTCGTAACCCTCAACCCGGAGAAACCATCCAACGAGCATGTTTTTCTCATCATCGAAGACCCGGATGCCTTCAGCCACCGAGGCACTCCCAGGGCGTGACGAAGAGATGGCGGCGGTGCCGGCGACCCATTTCGTTTTAGGAACGCCCCTGAAGGGGCCCTTCCCCGCGAATCTGGAGCAGGCCGTCTTTGGCCTCGGATGCTTCTGGGGCGCGGAGAAGGCCTTCTGGAAGATCAAGGGCGTCTACTCGACCTCGGTCGGGTACGCGGCGGGCCTGACGAAGAATCCAACCTACCGGGAGGTCTGTTCTGGTCGCACCGGCCACAACGAAGTTGTGCTCGTGGTGTTCGATCCCGCGGTCGTCTCCTACGCCACCCTGGTCAAAATTTTCTTTGAAGCGCACGATCCCACCCAGGGGATGAAGCAAGGCAACGATGTCGGCACCCAGTACCGCTCCGGCATCTATACGTTCTCGGCGGAGCAGAAAGCCGTGGCCGAAGCCGCGAAGCGCGGATACGAAGATGCGCTCAAGACGAGCGGCCGGGGAGAGATCACCACGGAAGTGATCGACGCTCCCACGTTCTACTACGCCGAGGACTATCACCAGCAGTATCTGGCGAAGAATCCGAACGGCTACTGCGGTCTCGGCGGCACGGGCGTTTCGTGCCCGTTGCCCGCGAAGTAGACGCTTCGAACGGCCCGAACTCAGGCTTCAGCGCAGGTGTCCGACCTTCGACTGGATAAAAGCACGAAGGCGTTTGAACTCGACGATGTCGGCGCGGTCGAGCGCGGCCAGGGAATCGTCCGCCTTCCCGGCGAGTTCCGCCTGATCGATGGCGCGAAGATCGGCGGCGACGATTCGCATCTTGTCTGCGATACGGTCGAGCGCCCCTACCTCGGCTGAGTTCAAAGTGGCGAGAATGCGGTCGAGCGGTTCAATCATGGGAGCCCCCTAATTTATCAGCGCCCCTAGATCAACGGAGCACGAGCGACGGTTTCGGCCTCGTGATAGCGTCCGTGGCGCAGACGCAGGAGCGCATCAGGCGCTGGTGCTGACCACCCAAGAAGCGAGGACACCTTGTCGAACGAGTTCGATCTCACAGTTATCGGAAGCGGCCCCGGAGGCTATGTCGGCGCGATCCGCGCGGCTCAGCTGGGGCTCAAAGTAGCGGTTGTCGAGCGCGATCCCAAGGGAGCGGGCGGCACCTGTCTCCAGCGCGGCTGCATTCCCACCAAGGCCCTGCTTCACACCGCTGATTTGTACGAGGACCTGAAGAACGGCAAAGACTTCGGCATTCTCGCGGAGAACGTGGGGATCGACTTCACCGCCTTGATGTCCCGTAAGAATCGCATCGTCAACCGGCTGTCCAAGGGCATCGAAGGCTATCTGTTCAAAAAGAACAAGATCACTTTCGTGCGCGGCCAGGGCAAGGTCGAGAACTCCAAGAGCGTCCTCGTGACCGCGGAGAGTGGGGTTTCCCGTATCCCCACGAAGGCGATCATGCTGGCGACGGGCAGCAAGCCCCGCAGCCTTCCAAATATCGCGATCGACGGGCAGCGCATCATCACGTCCGACGAGATCCTGGAATTGAAGGAAATGCCCAAGAGCCTGATCGTCATCGGCGCGGGCGCCGTCGGCATTGAGTTCGCGTCGATCTTTGGCCGCTTCGGAACCGCCGTCACCGTCATCGAGATGCTGCCGCGCATTTTGCCCATCGAAGATGAGGAAGTCTCGAAGGAAGCCGAGAAGCAACTCACGAAGCACATGACCATCCTGACCGGCGCACGCACCGAGTCGGCGACGGTGATCCAGAACGGCGTTCAGGTGGAAGTCACGACCGCGACGGGAGAGAAGAAGACCCTCATTGCCGAGTTGCTGCTCGTGGCGATCGGTCGCGGTCCGGTGTCCGACGGGCTGGGGCTTGAGGCCACCCGCGTGCGCATGGAACGCGGCTTCGTCCGGGTCAATGAGTACTACGAGACCGACGAGCCTGGCATCTTCGCCATTGGTGACTTGATCACGGTCAACGGCAAGCCTCACCCGCAGCTGGCGCATGTCGCGTCCGCCGAAGGTATCCGCGTGGCCGAGAAGCTGGCCAACAAGCATGTCGACCTGATCGACTACGACCGCGTTCCGGGCGCCACGTACTGCAATCCGGAAGTCGCGAGCGTGGGCCTCACCGAGGCCGAAGCTCGCAAGCGCGGCTTCGACGTGGTCATCGGTAAGTTCAACTTCGGCAATCTGGCGAAGCCACGGATCCTCGGCCATGATGGCGGCTTCGTCAAGGTGGTGTCCGAGAAGAAATACGATCAGGTGCTCGGCGTCCACATGGTGGGGCCGCACGCCACCGACCTCATTTCCGAGGCCTGCGTGGCGCTCCAACTCGAAACCACGACGGAAGAGCTGGCCAAGACGATCCATCCGCATCCGACCCTGGGCGAGGCGATGATGCAGGCCGCCGAGTCTGTCTACGGCATGGCGATCGACGCCTAAGGCCTGCGGGATCTCCCGGTCTGCCTCCTGCGCGAGGCGGGCCGGCACGCTACACTTGTCTTTCCAATGTCTGACGTAGCCCTTGTTCTAGGGGCGATTTTCTTCCTCCTGCTCGGAAACGGTTTTTTCTCGGGATCGGAGATTGCCCTGATTTCCGTTCGCAAAGCGGCGCTTCGCAAGAAGGCCGATGAGGGAAGTCGCGGCGCGCGCCTGGCGGAGGGCCTGCGCGCAGAGCCGGAGCGTTTCCTCGCGACCGTCCAGATCGGCGTGACGGTTTGCGGCACCCTGGCCGGCGTCGCGGGTGGTTGGCTCGCCAGCAGGCACATCGAACCCTGGCTCGACATGATCGGCCTACCGTCGTGGGCGCCCGCAGCCGTGACGGCGAGCATCATCGTTTCCGCGGTGATCGTCTATGTCGAGATGGTCCTGGGCGAGCTTGTGCCCAAGGCGCTGGCGCTCCGCTTCGCCGTGCCGATCGCCTCGGCAGTCGCTATCCCGATCACCGTCATGGCGCAACTCAGTCGCGGTCCCCTGCGCATCATCACCACGTCGACCAGGGTCATTCTTCGCCTCTTTGGGCTCAAAGGTCCGATGAGGGAAGGATTGGTCTCCCCGGAAGAGATCGAGCACCTCGTGGCGGAAGGGCGGACCCAGGGCGTGATCTCGCAGAGCGACGCGAGTCTCCTCGAAGGCGTCTTCAAGTTCCGCGATATGCCCGTCCGCAGCGTGATGATTCCGCGCACCAAAGCCTTTGCACTTGATGTCGCGACCGAGCCGCGCGAAGCGGTCAAGAGGATCGTGGAAGCGGGCTTTTCCCGTATCCCCATCTTTGAAGGCACCTTCGACAATCCCCTCGGCGTCCTCTATGTGAAGGACGTGCTCGCTCTGCTCGAACGCGGGGCAGAGATTGATCTGCGCGCCCGTCTTCATCCGGCGCACGTGGTGCCGGACAGCAAGAACGTGGGCGACTTGCTGCGCGAACTCCAGAAGAAGCGCTCTCACATGGCGCTCGTCGTCAACGAACACGGCAGCGTGGTGGGCATCGCCACCCTGGAAGACCTGGTTGAAGAGATCGTGGGCGAGATTCGCGACGAGTACGACGAAGGTGAAGAGAAGTCGATTGAACGCCTGAAGAACGGCGCGCTGATCGTAGAGGGCACGGTTTCGAACTCACTCCTACGCGAAGCCCACTCCATCCCTCTCCCGCTGGAAATCGACGCGGAAACCGTGGGCGGGTTCATCCTCGAGCAGCTCGGCTCCGTGCCGCGCGGCGGGGAAGCGGTTGAGATCGATGGCTATCGGCTGACCGTGGTCGACGTTGAGCGCAACCGGGTCTCCAAGGTCAAAATCGAGAAAATCTAGGCGGAGCCTTGTTGGAGGGGCCGTCGTCAGCGCGGTATGCTCCGCGGCTGACCGCCTCTGGCGCACTCCGTCGATCAACCGCAGCGCCTCCCACTCCTACTTTTGAGGATCCCCTCTTGAATTCAGCTCTTCTTCGCGGCTTGTCGATTGCCGCTTGCGCCCTCACTCTTTCCGCCTGCGACAAGGGAGCCAATGCTCCTGCGACGAGCGCGTCTCCTGCCGCGACCGGCGTGGCTGCGATGACGGACGATCAGAAAACTCTCTACGCCATGGGTTTCATCGCGGGGCAGCAGTTCGCCCAGTTCAAGCTCACACCCCAGGAGTTCGCGACCATCGTCAAGGGCATGGAAGGTTCCAGCCAGGGCAAGACGCCAGAACTCGATCTCGCGACCTACCAGCCGAAAATCGAACCCTTTCTCAAGGCCAAAGTGACGAGTTCGGCCAGCGCGCGCAAGCAGGCTGACGCGGTCATTGTCGCCAAGACCGCGGCGAAGCCCGGCGTCGAGACGCTTCCCTCGGGCGTCATCATCGAGACACTGACTCCCGGCACCGGCGCATCACCGAAGCCGACCAGCACCGTCAAGGTCCACTATGTTGGCAACCTGACCGATGGTGTTGAGTTCGACAGCTCGATCAAGCGCGGCCAGCCCGTTGAGTTCCCCTTGAACGGCGTCATCCCCTGCTGGACCGAAGGCGTCGCGAAGATGAAGGTTGGCGGCAAGGCTCGTCTGACCTGCCCCTCCGATACCGCGTACGGCGATAACGGCCAGGGTCCGATTCCGCCCGGCGCCACGCTGATCTTCGAAGTGGAACTCATCAGCGTCAAGTAGTTCTCGTTCCTTGAGAGAGGTTTAGACCCCGTGAAGATCCACGAATACCAGGGCAAGGCCGTTCTCCGGAAGTTTGGCGTGAAGGTGCCGGAGGGCGAGCCGGCGTTTAGTGCCGACGAAGCGCTCTCGGTCGCCAATCGTCTCGGCTATCCGTGCGTGGTCAAGGCGCAGATTCACGCCGGCGGCCGGGGCAAGGGCGGCGGCGTGAAGCTCGCCAAGAACCGAGAAGAAGTCGTCGCCATCGCCGAGAAGATGCTCGGCATGACCCTCGTGACCCACCAGACGGGCCCCGAAGGCCGCTTGGTCAAGCGGGTCCTGATCGAACAGGGGATGAACCTCGAAGGTTCACGCGAGATGTACCTCGCGATCGTCATGGATCGCGATTCGCAGCGGCCCGTGGTGATGGCGTCGTCGGAAGGCGGGGTCGACATCGAAGAGATTGCGGCGACGAATCCGAAGGCGATCATCAAGGAGTACGTCGATCCCGCTGTCGGCTTTCAGGCCTTTCAGGCACGGCAGATCGCGTTTGCGCTGGGCCTGCCCAACGCGGTGGTTGGTCAGGCGGTCACGTTCATCCGCGCTCTGTATGAGGCGTTCGAGAAGACGGATTCGTCACTCCTTGAGATCAACCCATGGTTGTTGACGGCCGACAACGTCCTCTACGCCCTCGACGCGAAGATCAACTTCGACGACAACGCGCTCGACCGCCATCCGGATCTCCGCGGCTACCGCGACCTTGATGAGGAAGAGCCTCTCGAAGTTGAGGCTTCGAAGTACTCGCTCAACTACATCAAGCTCCCCGGCGGCAACGTCGGCTGCATGGTCAACGGTGCCGGGCTGGCGATGGCCACTATGGACATCATCAAACTCGCCGGCGGCGCGCCCGCGAATTTCCTGGATGTCGGGGGCGGTGCCAACGCGGATCAGATCAAAAACGCGTTCCGCATCCTGATGGCCGACAAGGATGTGAAAGGCGTCTTCATCAACATCTTCGGCGGCATCTTGCGTTGCGATGTGCTGGCGGAAGGGGTGATCGCGGCGGTTCGCGACCTCGGCGTCAAGATTCCTATCGTCGTGCGAATGAAGGGCAACAACGAAGCGCGCGGCAAGGAAATGCTGATCACGTCCGGCTTTGCCTTCCAGACTGCCGACAACATGATGGTCGCGGCCAAGAAGATCGTGGCCGCGGTGTCCGGCGGCAGTTCGGTCAAGGCCGAATCGAAACCAAAGACCGCGCCTAAAAAAGAAAAACCCGCCACAAAGGCGAAGCCCGCCACGAACGCCAAGGCGTCCTCCAAGGCCGCAGGAACGAAAGGTGGCCGTAAGTGAGCATTCTTGTAGATCGAAACACACGCGTCCTCGTCCAGGGCATGGGCAAGCACGGGACTTTCCACGCCATGGCGTGCCGCGACTACGGTACCAAGATCGTCGGTGGCATCACCCCGGGCAAGGGCGGCACCACCATCGAAGGCTTTCCGATCTTCAACACGGTGGCTGAAGCCGTGCGCAAGACCGGCGCGAACTGCTCCGTGATCTTCGTCCCGCCCCCGGGCGCGGCCGACGCGATCATGGAAGCGGCCGACGCGGATCTGGCCCTCACCGTCTGCATCACCGAAGGCGTTCCCGTCCTCGACATGATGCGCGCCTCCACCTTTCTCAAAGGCAGGAACACGCGGCTCATCGGACCGAACTGTCCCGGCATCATCAGCCCGGGTGAAAAGTGCAAGATCGGCATCATGCCGGGTCACATCCACATGGCTGGATCCGTGGGCGTGGTCAGCCGCAGCGGAACGCTCACGTATGAGGCGGTCGGTCAGTTGACCGCGCTTGGCATCGGCCAGTCGACCTGCATCGGCATCGGCGGCGATCCGATCATCGGGACGAATCACACTCAGGCCCTCGAGCTCTTTAACAAAGACCGCGCGACCAAGGCGATCATCATGATCGGCGAAATCGGCGGGTCGGCGGAAGAAGACGCGGCGGCTTACGTCAAGAAGTACGTGAAGAAGCCGGTTATCGGTTTCATCGCTGGTCAGACCGCTCCCGAAGGCCGCCGCATGGGCCACGCGGGCGCCATCATCTCCGGAGGCAAGGGCACGGCTGAAGAGAAGATGAAGGCGATGCGCGCGGCCGGTATTCACGTGGTCAAGTCGCCCGCCGATATGGGCGCCATGGTCGCGAAGGTTCTAGGCAAAAAGAAGTAGCCAAAAGAAGTAGCGCCAAAGAAGTAGTGCCAAAGAAGTAGTGCCAAAGAAGTAGTGAAGGACGCGAGCGTCCGACAGTGTCATTTGAAAGGCAGAGTCAGTTCATGGAGAAGACGTTTTCGATCATCAAGCCCGACGCCGTCAAGGCGGGGAACACCGGTGCGATCCTTTCGCGCCTCGAGAAGGCGGGATTCCGCCTCGTCGCGCTCCGCATGCGTCATCTGAGCACGAAGGAAGCCGAGGGCTTCTACCATGTGCACAAGGCGCGTCCGTTTTTCGGCGAGCTGGTGGCGTTCATGTCATCCGGACCCTGCGTGACCATGGTCCTCGAGAAGCAGAACGGGATCCTCGGATTGCGCGACCTGATGGGCGCGACCAATCCGGCGAACGCGGCCGAGGGCACCATCCGCAAGGACTTCGCGGTGTCGATCGAAGCGAACGCGATCCATGGTTCCGACGCGCCCGAAACGGCGGCGTTCGAGATCGGCTACTTCTTCCCGGGCATGGAGCTGTTCGTCTAACCGCCGCGAGTATGGCCAGGACGGCGCGCCCCGATCACGAGAGATAGCGTGGACGAACTTCGAGGGCTCCTGGCCGTCGGCGTTTTGCCGGAGATTTTTCGCCGGATTTTCCTCGGACGGCGTTCGGGCATCCTGCATCTGGCGATCGGAGTCGATCGCTCCGACTTTGTCTTCTCGGGCGGCTACCTCACACGCGCGGTCACCACAGCACCCGGAGCGCGTCTGGGCGACCTGCTGGTTCAAATCGGATTCCTCGCCGCCTCCGATCGCGATGCCTGTCTGGAGATCGCGGCCCTGTCCGAGGAACGGGTGGGCGAGACGCTCTTGCGCCTGGGACTTCTCAAGGACGATCAGCTCAGCCAGGGACTGGCCCTGCAGTTACGGGAAGTCCTGGTCCGGGCTCTGACCGCTCGAGGCGGCGTGTACACCTTTGCGGAGGTTGAAGGGAAAGCCGCGGATTTTGGTGGATTCCACGGTCCGCGCCTTGACCCGCGCGAAGTTCTTCTAGACGCCACCTGGACGCTGATCGGCGATCAGGCCATCGACGATCTGGTGGGCGATGTCACCCGGAAACTGCGGACGTCGGACGATCATCGGTTGCTCGCTCAAGACTTCCGAATGGCGGAATCCGACGCTCTTCTGCTCGGCCAAGTGCAAGCCGACATCACGGCGGAAAAGCTGCTCTCGCTGTCTTCGCTTTCGGTGGATGAAGCCCGCGCGAGCCTCGCCGGCCTGCTGGTGATTGGCGCGCTCGAATTTGTAGGCGCACCCCCGCCCACCGCCGTCACCATCGGCGAAGCGCGCCTCGAGGCCATGCGTCTGTCCGGGCGACTTGGGGCGTCGGATCCTTACGAAGTGCTTGGAGTTGAACCGGACGCCTCGGCCGACGAGGTGAGATCGACTTATCTTCGTTTGCTGCGCGCCTGCGATCCGGCCACTTCGGCGGATCCGGAGTTTCAGTCGATTCTTCATCGGATGTCGAAGCAGGTGGCCGCTGCGTTTCTCGAGATCGAGCGACGTCGCAGTGTGCGACAGGAAGTGGAGTCGCCGCCTGAGCCACCAGCAGTCCCGGCGACTCTGCCCAAGCCGGCCGCCGCTCCGACCCAGGCCCTTCCCAAACCCGACGCTCCCGAACGGCCTGCCCCGGCGGTCGGGAAAGGCACGACGTCTGCCATCCTCGCGCCCAAGGCGCCTCCCACTCTTCCGCCGGCGTTCGCCGCCAGTGGGGGAACGGTCTCCGGATCGGATGTGACCGGGCCGATCTGGACGGTCCCCAGGCCCAGCAAACCGGTTGCGGCCCCAGCCCCGATGATGGATCCTGCGGCCTCGCTGGATGCGGCGAGCGAGGCCGTGGACGCCGGCCTCTATCACGAAGCGCTCGCCCTTCTCCACGACGCAACACCTCACCTTACCGGACGTATTCGCGGAGCGGCGCTCGTTCGCAAGGCGCGCATTCTTCTCATCGTCGAAAACGGCACCCGCCTTGCGCAGGCGGAATTGAAGGCGGCGCTGTCCGAAGATCCTGGAAACGCCGAAGCGCACGAAGTCCTGGGCACCATCTACGAAGCGGGTGGATCCCCAGCACTTGCCACGATGGAATATCGCAAAACCCTTGATCTTCAGCCGCGGAACGCGGTGGCGCGAGCCGGCCTACAGAAGCTCACCGGACCCAAGCCCGAGAAGCCGCAGGCCCGCAAGGGCTTGTTTGGCCTCTAGTTCCGATTTCAGGAGAACCAATGTCGATCAAGTCCGATAAATGGATCCGCCGCATGGCCCTCGAGCACGGAATGATCGAGCCCTTCTCTGAGAAGCAGGTTTCCGACGGGAAAATTTCCTATGGCCTCTCGTCGTACGGCTACGACGTCCGCATCGCCGACGAGTTCAAGATCTTCACCAACATCCACTCCGCGATCGTGGATCCGAAGAATTTCGATTCACGCTCCTTCATGGATGTGAAGGCGGACATGTGCATCATCCCGCCCAATTCGTTCGCGCTCGCGCGGACCATCGAGTACTTCCGCATTCCGCGTAACGTGCTGACCGTGTGCGTCGGCAAGTCGACCTACGCGCGTTGCGGCATCATCGTCAATGTGACCCCGTTCGAGCCCGAGTGGGAAGGGATCGTGACCCTTGAGGTCTCGAATACCACTCCGCTTCCCGCCAAGATCTACGCGGGCGAAGGTATTTCGCAGGTTCTCTTCTTCGAGAGCGACGAAGAATGCGAGACCAGCTACGCCGATCGCAAAGGCAAGTACCAGTCTCAGCAGGGGCTCACCCTTCCACGGATGAAGTAGCGCGACGCTCCTGGTTATGGAGCGGTCGAGGCGGCGGGGGATGATGCGCGGATGGTTCACGAAACCGTAGTGATGGAAGGGCATCTCATTGACTCCGATGTGATGCGTCGCGCGTTCAACGCCATCGTGGAGGAAGGCGGCGCTTTCGAGATCCTCGAATTCAAGGTCGGCCGCACGAACGATGAACCCACGCGGGCCGTTCTGGATGTCACTGCGAGCGATCCGGCGCGGCTCGACCGTGTCCTCGAACATCTTTCCTATTTCGGCGCCAGCACCCAGACGGGCGACGCCCGCTGGTCGCCGGCCGAAGAAGACGGCATTCTGCCTGATGACTTCTACGCGACCACGAACTTTGACACTCTGATCCGCATCGAAGGCGTGTGGGTGAAGGCCGATAGCCAGAAGATGGACTGCGTTCTCGTTCTGCGCAACGACCGGCCTGTCTGTGTGAAGCAACGGCTGGTGCTGAAGGGTGAATTGGTCGCGCTTCGCGGCGTGGGCATTCGCGTGAAACCACCCGAGCGCAGCCGCGACTATTCAGTCTTCGGCTTTATGTCGAACGACATCTCGGCCGAGGTGAACAAGGGCATCGCGATTCACACCACCGCGCGCGAGATGAAACGGGCGCGTGAAAAGGGAGAGAAGATCGTCGTGGTCGCGGGGCCCGCGATCGTGCACTCGGGCGGCGACGCCGCGCTCGCGCGGTTGGTCCGCGAAGGTTGGGTCGATGTCTTGCTGTCGGGCAACGCATTCGCCACTCACGACCTGGAGAAGTCCATTGTCGGCACGAGCCTTGGGGTCTGTCAGATGAGCGGTCGCGCGGTGGAAGGCGGAAGCCGCAATCATCTGTTCGCCATCAACGCCGTCAATCGCGCGGGCGGCATTCGTCAGGCCGTCGAGAAAGGCGTGGTGACGTCGGGAGTGATGTTCGAAGCCGTGCGTCGCGGGATTTCGTTCGTCCTCGCGGGCTCGATTCGCGACGACGGCCCACTCAAGGACGTCATCACCGATATTCGCGACGCGCAAATTGCCTACGCGAAAGCCCTCGAAGGCGCGGGCGTCTGTCTGATGATGGCGTCGGCTCTTCATTCCATCGCGGTGGGGAACCTGCTCCCGGTCGCCGTCCGGACCGTCTGCGTCGACATGACCGAATCGGTGCCGGTGAAACTCAGCAACCGGGGGACCATGCAGGCGATTGGTCTGGTCACGGACGTCGGCTACTTCCTCGATCGGCTTGAGAGCGAGCTGAAAACGGCTTAACGTCGGCGTCGCGATGGGCGACTCGCGACTGATCCACGTTTCCGTGACCGGGGTAGCGCTTGCCTTGTTCCTTGCGGCGCTTCCTGGCTGCGGCACTCGGAGCACGATCAAGATGCCGGGTGTGGATGGAGCGGCCCTTGAGCGGAAGGGCGATGTGGAACTCGACCGGGGATGTCTTCTCTGTCTGCGGGCCGCGGCTGAGTTCTACGAGTCGGCGTTACCGTCCGGTGGAGCAGCACTGACCTCGAAGGCCGTCGGCGCCTGGTCTCTGGTGGGTGCTCGTGAGCGGCAGCTCGGGATAAAACCTTCCGATGCGTTCGATCGAGCCCAGCGGCTCGCGACCTCGCTTCCGGACCCGACGCGCGTCGCGAGCGCCTACCTGTCCATC